>JAISBX010000045.1 GCA_031265965.1 Oscillospiraceae bacterium
GTCAGCGTGAACGCCTTCGTCCTCGTGAGCGAATTGTATGAGACCGTCGCGGTCAGCGTGACGGTCGAGCTGTCAGACGGCAGCGTCACGGCGCCTGTCGACGCGTTGACAACGGACGGTGCGCTCGAGCTCCACGTGACGCGCGCGCCCAGAGAGCTGTCAGGCAGGAACACGCGGCCAGTCACGGAGTCCGCCGTGTCACCTGAGTTCAGGTACTCTAACTCCAGCGCTTGCAGCGCGTTTTGCATTATCCGCTCGTCGCCCGCGTAAGGCGTCGTATGCAGGACGAACTGCTTCGTGCGCGTCACGCCCGAGGCGTTTATCGTGGCTATGAGCGTAGTCTGCGCCGTCATGCCCGCGGTCTTCACAATGCCCGTCGAGCCCGATATCGCTATGACGTCCGGGTTGCTGCTCTGCCACGAGATCGCGGCACCGCCCGCGCCAGACGTGGGCAGAAGGATGTTCTGGGACACGCCCTGCTCCGTGTCGCCGTACGCGAAGCCTATGTTGATGTCCCGTTCCGTCTTCTCGGCGAGCTGCGTCGGGCTGAGACCCGCGTTGAGGATCTCCTGCGAGGTGCTGTTGCTGCGCCTTACGATCGCCACGCACTCCTCCGACTTTATATGCGCCCGCGGATTGAAGTTGCCGAGGTCGTTACCCTTGATTATGTTGTTCGCGTAAGCCTTCTTGAGCGAATCCGCCGCCCACGCCGATATATTCGAGTTGTCCTTGAAAGGCAGCGACGCCGCGGGCTGCGCCGGCAGCAGCGCCCGCTCCGTATCTATGGACAGTCTGTCCAGCGCGCGGATCATCATCGTGACGATCTGCTCCCTAGACACGTTATTATTCGGCGAGAACAGACCGCCGCCCACGCCCTCGACGACGGGACTTGAGCCGCCGTAGAGCGACGCCTTCTGGACGTCTATGTTACTTGTGTCCGTAAACGGATTGGACGCCGGAAGAGGCAGCTCGCTTCCGAGCGTGCGCTCTATCAGCGCCACAACAAGCTCGCAGAACTCCGTCCGCGTGAGCACCCTCTGGAAATCCTTCTGCGCGTTCGGCGTCAGAAGACCCTCCAGATTTGCCTCGTTCATCTCACCGACAGCCCACCCTGACGGCGTGCCCGCGGCAAACGACAGCGTCGCCGCCGGGGCAAACGAAATCACCAACGCAAGCGCCAAAATCGTCGAAACCAGCTTTTTCATGCTCTCCTCCACTCCTTTACTCCGCCCGCGGCGCACACGGCGCCGTCCGTACTCTTTCCTCTTGACCCTCCGGCGGCACGCCCCTATTGCGGCGCCGCCGTCAGAATTTTTTCACAAAAGTTGAAAATTATTTGCGCCACCTGTGCCCTCGTCGCCGTGTTTCCGGGCAGCAGCCTGCCCTCAGAGCCCTGTATTATACCCCGCGACACCGCCCACCGCATGGCGTCGGCCGCGTAAGCGGACACGGTGTCCGTATCCGAGAACGCGTCGTATGCGGACGTATCCGCGACAGTCGTGTCCTCCCCCTTGTACGCGGCGTACCGGTACATTATCACCGCCATCTGCTCGCGCGTTATCAGGCCCGACGGGCGGAACGTGCCGTCCGTGTACCCAGTCACGATGTCGCCGCTGTTCGCCCAGCCGACCGCGCCGTAGTAGTATTGCGACGGGTCCGCCACATCGCGGAATTCGCCCGCGTCGGCCACGGCGGGCGTCCCGTCGAGCCTGTAGAGCACGGTGACGAACATGCCGCGCATCATGGGATTGCCGGGTGAAAATTTGTCGGCGTCGGTGCCGGTGAACAGCTTGCCGCCGTAGCCGTAATCCACGGCCGCGTAAAACCAGTCGGACGTCTTGACGTCCTTAAATACGCTGTGCGTCACCACCGTTACGCCGTCCGTGATGTAGTACCCGTCCACCTGCCCGACCGCGCCCGACGACGCCGTCACCACGGCCTCCGTCTCCTCGGCGCACAGGTAACGCTGGTTGACCGCGAGCATCGAACCCGAGCTGACCACGTTGCCCGTCGACACGTTTATGACGCTCCCCTTGGAGATGTTGAGCGACGCGGCGCCGCCCGTGAGAATAAAGCTGCTGCCGGTGATCAGCCTGACGGTGTTGCCCGTTTGCAGCGCCAGCTCTGTGAGACCCGCCGCGAAGCTGTAGCCCGTATCGGCGCCGTCCTGCGCGAGACGCCGGACGGCGTCGTCGTACACCGCGCCCCGCGCCTTGTCTATCTCCGCGCGCCCCTCGGCGACGAGCGTCTGCCGGTACGAGCCGTTGAGATAGACGAGCGTCACGAGCGGATCCGAGACGCTGCCAGGATCCGCGGCGTACGCCGTGGTCATGCCAACGAGCAGGAGCGCCGCCATTATTATCGTTACTGCTTTTTTCATATCATTTTACAAGACTGGCTATTTCCGCCGCGAAATCCTCCTGCTTCTTCTCTCTGCCCTCGCCCTTTTCAAAGCGCGTAAAGGCTTTGATCTCTATGCTTCCGCCGAGCTGCTTCGCGACGTTTTTGACGTGTTGTCCGACCGTTATCTTGTTCTCCTTGACGTAAGGCTGGTTGAGCAGGCAGATGTCCTCGTAGAACTTGTTTATACGCCCCTTGACCATGTTCTCCGCTATCTGGCGCGACTTGTCCTCCGGAAGGTTTTTCGCCTTGTTCTCCTCGATCGCCTTGTTTAGCTGTATTTCGCGCTCCTTCTCAAGCTCCGCCGGATCCACGTCGGAGGTGTCGAGATACGTCGGGCGCATCGCGGCGATCTGCATGGCTATGTCCTTGCCGAGCTCCGTGAGGGCGTCCGTATCGGATATCCCCTCCGCGCCGAGAGACACAAGCACGCCGATCTTGCCGCCGGCGTGTACGTACGGCACGCAGAACCCATCGGTATAGCGCGCAAAGCGGCGCACGCTGATATTCTCGCCTATGACGAGCACCATCTCCTGCTGCTGCTCCCGCACGGTCTTGCCCCCGCCGGGATACGCAGCGTCGAGTAGCGCTTCGACGTCCTTGGGCGCGCTGTCCGCGACGGCCTGCGCCACACCCTTGACGAAAGTTATAAATTTATCGTTTTTAGCGACGAAATCCGTCTCCGCGTTGACCTCCACCGCGACGCCGACGCCTCCCAAGACGTCCGCGTACGCGACGCCCTCTGCGGCCACGCGCCCCGCCTTCTTCTGCGCGGCGGCCAATCCGCGCTCACGCAGATAATCTATCGCTTTTTCCATATCCCCGCCCGATGCCTCAAGCGCCTTTTTGCAGTCCATCATACCGACGCCCGTCGCCTCGCGGAGCTCCTTTACATCACTTGCCGTAAATGCCATATCAGTTATCCCTCCTCAATAATTCAGATTCACGCGGACGCGACGTCCGGCTCCGCCGCGGGCTCGGGCTCGCTCTCCGAGGCGACCTCGGGTTCCGCCGCCTCAGGTGCTGCCACGGGTTCCGCGACCGGCGCGGCCGCTACCGCAGGCTCTGCCGGCGCCTCCGCGGCCTTCAAGGCCTTTGCGGCCTCCGCCGCCTCGTACTCGGCCGCGATAGCGTCGGCGGCTTCCGCCTCCGCCTCGGCGTCGGCGCCCTGCCTGCCCTCTATCACGGCGTTCGCCATCGTCTGTGACATGAGGCGGATCGCGCGGATGGCGTCGTCGTTGCCGGGTATTATATAGTCTATCTCGTCGGGATCGCAGTTAGTGTCTACTATCGCGACTATCGGTATCTTGAGCTTCCGCGCCTCGGCTATGGCGTTGCGCTCCTTGCGCGGATCCACAATAAAGAGCGCGGCGGGCAGCTTCTTCATGTTTTTTACGCCGCCCAGATATTTTTCCAGCTTGGATATCTCGTTTGAGTGCTTGATGACCTCTTTTTTGGGCAGCATATCGAACGTGCCGTCCTCCTGCATCTTGCGGAGCTGGGCCAGCCTGTCGATACGCGTGCGCATCGTCTTGAAGTTGGTGAGCATACCGCCCAGCCAGCGCGCGTTGACGAAGTACGCGCCCGCGCGCTCCGCCTCCTCGCGCACGGAGTCCTGCGCCTGCTTCTTTGTGCCGACGAAGAGAAGCGCCCCGCCGCCCTCGCTCATCAAGCGTATGAAGTTGTACGCCTCGTCGAGCTTTTTCACCGTTTTTTGGAGGTCTATTATATAGATGCCGTTGCGCTCCATATAGATATACGGCGCCATCTTGGGGTTCCAGCGCCTCGTCTGGTGCCCAAAATGCACGCCCGCCTCCAAAAGCTGTTTCATCGTAACTACCGCCATGAATAATTTCCTCCCATTTTTTTGTTGATAGGGACCGCGCACACCGCCGCCCCTCCTCCGGCCCCATCGTCTCTCCCGCCGACCTCGCATTCGAGGCACATGACAAAAGATCCGGGACCGTGCGTCATTTGGATCGACGGTGTTATTCTAACATATCGGCGCGCAAAACGCAATAGTTTTATTATTCCTATAATTTGTTCCTATAATAGAAAACAAAAAATACCCTTGAATATGGCATTTTGATGTGTTATAATGCGATAACGGTTTGATTGATTAGAAAGTGAGCGACAGATGAAATTCGCCGATTGGGTTATCAATGGATTTGACAGGCACG
>JAISBX010000059.1 GCA_031265965.1 Oscillospiraceae bacterium
CAGCCTATGACGAGGCCCGGCGCCTCGTCCGGCGCGTCCAGTACGGGTATGTGGTCATAGCAGTCGTCTATCCATCCCGCCCACGTGCGCACGAGCTTGAGGTTCTTTAGAACCGGGAAATACCCGATTATTCCCCGGCACGTGACAGCGGCGTTTATCGAGGTCGAGCGCGGCGAACCGCCGCCGAACGTCTTGTCGAACGCCTCAAAGCCGGTGGAGCCGCCAAACACAAACGAGCCGTGCCTGCTCTGGTGGCCATAGAAATCCGCCGCGGCCGTTCCGAGCATTTGATCAAAAAGCGGCGGACAGTCCTCCGTGACAAGGCACTCCATCAGCAGCGGGTTCATGGGGACGCGCAGCCCGACGGTTCCCAGTATCTCATTGCTGCCGTATCCCGCCGCGACCACTATAGAGTCGGCCTCGTAAACCGCGTCCCGCGTCACGACGCGCCTTACGCGCCCCGCGATTTTTTCTATCCCCGTTACGGCGGCGCCGCTTATAAACCGCGCGCCCTTCGCCCTCGCCGCGCGATAGTACGCGAGAGTCGTTAGCAGCGGGTTCGCGTGCCCGTCCGTCGGGCACCACGACGCGCCGGCGACCTCGCGGGACAAGTACGGGCATATCTCCCTGGCCTCTTTCCCGTCTATAACGCGCATATCAAGCCCGCCCGCGAGAGCCGAATCGGTGAGCCCGCGCAGGATATTCAAGTGTGCGTCAGTCTTGCCTAACCTCAGGTTGCCGCGCTTATAGTATTCGACGTCAAGACCGAGCTCGTCGGAGAGCGCGGGCCAGATGTTCCGGACAGCGTACATCACAAGCGGGAGCTCCGCCGGATGGCGTCCCGACTGGCGCACGCCGCCGCCGTTGCGGGACGAGCCGCCGTCTCCTATACAATCGCTCTTATCCAATACCGTGACGGTATGTCCCATCTTCGTCAGGTAGTACGCGGTCGCGCTTCCTATCACTCCAGCGCCCACTACTATAATATCAGTATTCTTTGCCATTACGCACCCCCGTCGCCGGCCATTACGCGCATCTCAACGGGCCGCATAGGCGCCCGCGCCGTGGCGTCGCTCAGAGCGCCCTGCGATACGCCGAGCTCACGCGCCACGATCGCCCTGACGAGCCTCGAGCACGTTTGCCCCTGGCATAGCCCCATGCCGCAGCGCAGCAGCCGCCTGACCTCGTGTACGTTGCACATCCCGTCGTGAACGGCTCCGCGGATCTCGCCCCTTGTGATCTCCTCGCAGCGGCAGACTATCACGTCGTCGCCGCCCTCCGGCACAAACGCCCCCAGCGCCCTCGACCTGTCTATCGCTCCGCCCATCACATCGTCTCCTTTTTCCAAAAACGCGCCCTCATACCGAGCTCTCTCGGGACGGAAAAGGTGAGAAGGCACGTGCGGTCAAACGCCTTTGCCGTCTTGACGCCTATGATCTCCGCCGCGCAGACCGGCGCTCCGCTCCTGTCATACGCGACGCCCGCGTCGCCTTTTTGCGGGAGGGGCGTGAGCTCATACGGTATCGTCACGGACGCCAGCCCTCCCCCTATATCTTCATTTACTAGGAATATCGACTGCCCCGAACAGGCGGCTACGCACTGCCCGCAGCCTATGCACCCGGCGCTCCCGTCGAAAACCGGCAGCGCCACTATCCTGTCGGGCACCCTTATACAGCTCCTCGGGCACGAGTCCTGACACGGGTCGCACGGGATATTCTGCGTACACTCTATCACGGGATGTACGCCGTCCGCGGCGCTTACGCCGGGATACGCCTCCGCCTCCCCGTCCGCCAGAAACCCTTTTTCCAGCAGATTCACCGATACGCTTATGCCCTCGTCCGTCTCCGTAAACAGCTTGCCCCTGTTCTTCGGCGCGAACATACCCTCGTGGAGCGCGCCAAGCGCCCCTTCAAGCTCGTCGAAGCGGAGCTTGAAGCCGCTTTGACTGATAAAGCCCAGCTTTCCGGCGGTCGCCGCGCCCGAAATCCGCCCCTCCAGCATGGCCGAGCTCGCCTCCTCTATCCCCGATACGTCGCCGGCCGCGTATATTCCGGGTACCGACGTCTCGCCGGTCTTGTCGCACACGGGCAGGTATCCGGCGCCCGGGGCCGGCTCGCTCATCTCGCAGCCCGCCATTTTCAGCAGTTGCGTGGAGGGGGACAGCCCGACGGCTATACATATCGCGTCGACGTCAAAACGTTTTTCGCTGCCGGGTATCGGCTGCCACGCCTTGTCCACACCGGCTATCGTGACGCCGGTGACAAAGCGCTCCCCCTCCGCCTTTATTACGGTGTGCGAGAGATAGAACGGGACTCCCGTTCGCGCCAGCTTTGCGGCGTGTACGCCGTAACCGCCGATCCTCGGCGCCGCGTCGACGACGGCGGCGAGCTCGCACCCCGCCTGAAGTATCTGGAACCCCACGACAAGCCCGACATTTCCGCTGCCGAGCATCAGCACTCTCTCGCCCGGCTTGACGCGGTTGATATTCATCATAGTCTGCGCCGCTCCCGCGCCCATGACGCCCGGAAGCGTCCAGCCGTCGAACGTAAGCATATTCTCCGTCGCGCCGGCGGCGACGATCACGGCGTCGCCCTTGAAGCGCTCCGCCCGCTCTCCCAGCCGCGCGACGATCTCCTTGCCGGCGTACAGGCCGAATACCGGAGCGTTAAGGTACACCTCCACGCCGAGCGCGCGCGCGTCGCGCAGGAGCTCGCCGCCGATATCGAAGCCCCTCATTTTCGCCTTGTGCTCCTTTGAGCCGAAAAACTTATGTATCTGTTTGAACAATTGTCCTCCGGGCCGGGCGTTTTCGTCGAACACCGCAACGGACATCCCGAGCGACGCCGCCTCCGCGGCGGCCGACAGTCCGGCGGGGCCCGCCCCTATTATTATCAGGTCATATCGCTTCATGCGGTCCCCCTCTCCGGCGGGCGGCCCGCTCCGCGCTGAGTGTCTACCGCCATGCCCTCGCGCAGCGCGGTCACGCACGTGCGCACATTGGATACGCCGTCCACCGTCATAACGCAATCTGTGCACCGCCCTATGGCGCAGAACACACCGCGGGGCGAGTCGTATTTTTTCGTGTATCTGTGGATCATCACCCCGGCTGCCCGAAGCGCCGCCGCTATCGGTTCGCCGTCATACCCCGTGAGCTCCGCGCCGTCGTGCGTGAATTTTACCTCTCTGCGCTCCGGCGCCGCGCCAAGCACAGGATGCTCGTCTATGCGCATAATTCCCATCCCCTAAGCGAGCGCGGGGACGTCCCAGAGGTTCAGCCGCGCGCCGACGCCCAAGCTTACGGCCCTGTCGTAGACGGTGACGCCCCACGCCAGATCCTCCACGGGCATCCCGCCGACGGAGTTTATCACTATTTGGCTCTCATACTCGCGCGCGGGCTTTACGCCGTTTATCACGTCGCCGAGGTCGATAATGTCGTCCCGCGAGATGAGCCCGTCGCGCATGAGGTCGAAATACCGCACCCCGATTATCCCGACGGAGGCGTAAGCGGGGTACGCGTAGTCCTCGGCCCAGCACTCATACAGTCCGTAGTTCTCCAGTACCTTGCGGGCGCGTTTTGCCAGAAATTCGTCGTCCACTCTGACGCACGCCGGCGCGGACAGCAGCATACCCGGCTTCAGCCAGCGCTCCTCCAGAAACGGATAGTTTTCGATGCCCATAGTGCTGGAGGTGCCCATCGTCACAATGTCGGCGTCGCGGCACGCCTCCTCCATCGTGTCCACGACGGTTATGCTTGTGATCTGCGGGTAGTTTGTTTCCACAAACTCGATGAAGCTGTCCACGGACTCCTTGCCGCGCCCCTTGATTTTTACGGTGTCCAGCGTCGGAACGGCGTACACAAAGGACGACAGCGACGTCTTGCTCATTACGCCGGGCCCTATGACGCCTACCACCCTCGCGTCCTTCGGCGCCAAATATTTTGCCCCGACTCCCGGCACGGCGCCAGTGCGGTACGCCGACAGGAGATTTGCGGACATTAAGGCTATGGGCGCGCCGGTGTCCTTGTCGTTGAGCATCACCATGAGTATGGAGCGCGGCAGGCCTTTTTTGCGGTTTTCGGCGTTTGAGCCGTACCACTTCATACCGGCTATGTCGAACCTGCCGCCCAGATACGCCGGCATCGCCATAAAGCGTCTGTCGGGCCCGTCCTTCGGCATGTTCGGAAACGGCGGCTCCGCGGGAAACGTCACCATCGCCCCGTGCGAATTTCCGTTCTGCCCCGCCATCTTGTAGTCCCCTCTCCCGAGGGTCTTGAACATCTCCTCCATACAATCCACGCACCCATTCATATCCGTGACCCCCGCCTTGACCATATCCTCCTCGCTCAAGTAAAGAAAATCGATCCTAGTCCCTGACATACTTTTTACCTCCTATTTTTCCTAAATATCAAGTGTCAATCGGGTACATTCATTTTGCCTATATACGTGGGCTCGAACAGCTTCGTCTTCCGTACGACGCGCACCCAGATGAGGGCGTAGAGCGCCAGCAATATGAACAGCGCGAAAAACACCCTGTATATCATCAGGCGGCTCGGCATATCTCCGCTGATATTCCATATCATGTAGACGTTTCCGAGTATCCCCGCCACTTGTGGTATGCCCGCGAACATGAGCTTCCTGCTGCGCCCCGCGTTCGGGTAGCGTCTTCTCAACACGAGTACGTTCAGATGCGTCAATATGTAGGACGAAAGCCAGAAACACGAGCCCGCGAGTATGAGGTTTATAAGTCCGCCGGAGTTAACGTAACCCGTGACTATCATCACGACGTCCGCCGCGACGAGCAGCAGCATACCGACCCACGGGACGTCGCGCCCGTTTACCTTTTTGAATATCGACGGCACCATCTTTTCGTCCGCCATGCCCTGCAATATCCGGCCCGTTGCCGGCATGACGGTATTTAGCGTCGATACGCTCGCGAGCATGGTGACGACCGCCATCCATATCTGTCCGCCCTTGCCCAGCATGTTTTCGGCGAAAACCACGTGCGGCATGTCGCTGCCGCGCAGTTGCTCGAGACTGACGTAATTCGTCATGCCGCTGCCGAGTACGGCTTGGACCACGAACAGCACCGCGAGCGCCAGCACCATAGACAGCAGGACATTGCGTTTGGGGTCGCGAATGTCCTTCGCGACGGGGATTATGAATTCGACTCCTATGAACAGCCAGAACGCGATCGCCGACAGCCCGATAAGCTCTCCGGGCGTCCTCACCGGCGGCGTCTGCCGCATTTCGGGCGGTATCGGCTCGCCTGTGCCGAGCTTTAGTACGGCCATCAAGCCCAGCGCCGCCATAGAGCCGATGAGCAGTATGACGGTGATGCTCTGCACCTTGGCGAACAGGTCTATGCCGAACAGATTCACCGCCAAGAGCGCCAGCAGTATAAGCAGCGAGAAAACCATAGGCGGGACCGCCGGTATGAGGCTGCCCAGCACTATGCCGCACATCGCGACCTCTACGGCCATTCCGAATATCATCGTTATCACGTAAGCGGAGATGTTCGACACGATAGACGCCCACGGGCCCAGACCCACGAGCACGTACTGTCCGAGGCCGCCCGTAACGTTGGGCATCATGCGGTGCAACTCCGCGAACGACAGCGCGATAAACGAATTTAGCACTACGACGATAGCTAGCGGCAGTATAAACCCCTTGCCGGCGAGCCCCGCGCCCTGCCCAAGCGACACAAGACAGCTCGTAGCCACTATGAGCCCCATGCAAACAGCGACTCCGCTTCCAAGCCCCAGCTTCTTTTCTCCGTTCATTAAACCTTTACCTCCCGTCAACGTTATACATTCGCCTGATTGAAAAAAAGAAGCCGCACCGTCAAACGGAGCGACTTCTTTGTCAACCGAGTCAATAATAACTCCGGCCGCCGCCGGATAATTGTAAAAATCGGAACACGGGGGCGAGGCACCTGTCACTTGAGCGGACGGAGCGGAATATAATAACATCGGAGATAATCAAGCGCCGGAGCGTTTATTTGCACTCCGATTGAGTTTTTGATATGGACAGGGAAAGGGTGGGCGTATATGGACAACTGCGGGACTGTGTTTGATTCCGGCAGCTTTGCTAACGTATGGGAGCGCGTGTCGTCCGGGCGTGAACCGTCCGGCACGGCGTATATGGTGCAGGATGCCGACGTGAGCGCGGAAACGTATGAGGCAGATCGTCTGCGCACGTTTATCGACGGCGAGACGGAGCGGCTACGCGGTTACGCGTCGCTGGCGGCAAGAAATGGGGGAGAAACAGGAAAAGCGCTGCGGAGCCTCACGGTTATCACAAAGCAGTGGACAAACACACTGCGCGCCCACCGCTTTGTGCTCACGGGAGACAATTATAGATCGTCATCCATGAACATCGTGCCCGCGCGGCGCATTCACGAAACACTAAGGGATCTGTGCGCGTTGGAACTGCGTTCACGCGAGGCATACCGCAAAGCCGCAACAAACGCAGATGCCGAAACCGGATTTGCAAGCCTGTACGCACGCCTCGAAAACGTGTCGGCCGCGCGTATAGATACCCTAACTTCCATATTGGGTCGCATACTGTGAATCGTTAGTTAGGTTACTGCTTTTACGAGAGCGAGGCAATCCGCTAATTTGCAATTATCGCGAAAAACGCGTATAATAGATTAAATCACGGAGCGCGTGCGGGAGGTTCACGAGTATGGGCATTATAGACGCGTATGACGGACGGACGGAGGCGATACTCAGGGCGGGCGATATGGTGGCGCCTGTGGAGGGCTTTCCCGAGGTCGCCGTCGCGGCGTTTCAGCAGGACGCGGTGGACGCGTTCGTGTCGCGGTATGAGCC
>JAISBX010000084.1 GCA_031265965.1 Oscillospiraceae bacterium
CACGTCATAAAGCCGCAGTCGCGCAGCTTTTCGCACGCGTAGTACGTGTAGCCGTTTTTCGACGTGCGCTTGAGTATGCGCCCCGCGCATCTGGGGCACCGGCCCGGCATCTCGATGACGAGCGGCTTGGTGAAGCTGCACTCGGGGTAGCCGGGGCAGCCCAAAAACCGCCCGAAGCGCCCGGATTTGACGACCATTTGGCGCCCGCACACGTCGCAGACCTCGTCTGACACCTCGTCGGGGACCTTTATCCTCTCGCCCTCTAGCGCCGTCTCCGCGCTGCTTATCGACTCCGCGAAGCCGCCGTAGAAGTCGCTCAGCACGCTCTTCCAGTCGTTTTTGCCCTTCTCCACGCCGTCGAGTATCTCCTCCATGCGCGCCGTGAACCGGAGGTCGACAATATCGGAAAATCTGTCCTTCATCAGGCGCGTCACCACCTCGCCCAGCGGCGTGGGGCGCAGCGTCTTGCCCTCCTTTACGACGTACTCGCGGTCGAGGATAGTGGATATTGTGGGTGCGTACGTGCTGGGCCTGCCCACCCCCGTGTCCTCCATCGCCTTGATGAGCGTGGCCTCCGTATACCGGGGCGGCGGCTGAGTGAACTTTTGCTCCGACTTTATGCCCTCGAGCTTCGCTCCGTCGCCCTCGAGCAGTTCCGGCAGCGGCTTTGTGGCCTCCTCGCCGTCGTCGTCGCGGCCCTCCACATATATAGCCATAAAGCCCTGGAACTTCAGCGCCTGATGGTTCGCCCTGAACACGTATCCGGCGGACAGCGCGTCCACTGTTAAGCTGTCGTACAGCGCCGGCTTCATCTGGCACGCGAGAAAACGGCTCCAGATCAGCTTGTACAGCCTGTACTGGTCGTTTGTGACGCTGGACTTTATCTTATCGGGCGTTATGGAAACGCTGCTGGGGCGTATGGCCTCGTGCGCGTCCTGCGCGCCGCTCTTTGTCTTGTAGCGCGTCGGCTGACCGGGGTGGTAGTCGGCACCGAAATTGTCGGTGATGTATTGCTTCGCGTCCGCCAAGGCGTCCTCTGACAGGCGCAGCGAGTCCGTGCGCATATACGTTATGAGTCCCGCGGTGCCCTCGCCGGATATATCCACGCCCTCGTAGAGCTGCTGCGCTATGGACATCGTGCGCCTCGGCGTCATGCCCAGCTTGCGCGACGCCTCCTGTTGCAGCGTGGAGGTTATGAATGGCGGGGGCGGGGACTTTCGCTTCTCCGCGCGCTTGACGGTCCCTATGACGAACGGGGAGCTTTGCACCGCGCCCGTCACCTCTTCCACGTCCGCCGCGCTTTTTAGCTCGCGCTTGCCGTCCTTGTCGCCGTGGAACCGCGCCCAGAATCTCCCGTTTTTGCCGATGAGGGACAGGTCAACGTCGAGATGCCAGTATTCCTCGGACTCGAACGCGCGTATCTCGTCCTCCCTGTCGGACACCATGCGCGCCGCCACGGACTGTACCCTGCCGGCGGACAGGCCGCGGCGTATCTTGCGCCACAGCAGGGGGCTGAGCTGGTACCCGACGATCCTGTCGAGTATGCGCCTTGCCTGCTGCGCGTCCACAAGGTCTTGGTCTATCTCTCTGGGGTGCGCTATGCTGTCCTGCACTACCTTCTTCGTTATCTCGTTGAACGTCACCCTGTGCGCGTTGTCGTCAGACAGGCCGAGGAGTTCCTTGAGGTGCCACGATATGGCCTCGCCCTCGCGGTCCGGGTCGGTGGCGAGATATACGCACGCGCTGCCCTTCGCCGCCGATTTGAGCGCTTTTATCGTGTCCTCGCGCCCCTTGACGGGCTGATAGTCGGGGGCGAACCCGTGCTCGATGTCCACGCCCAGCTTGCTCTTGGGCAGGTCGCGCAGGTGCCCCATCGACGCCGTCACCTTGTATCCGCTCCCCAGATACTTACCTATAGTCTTCGCCTTCGCGGGCGACTCCACAATTACCAGCTTTACGTCTGATTTTGCCAAGTTTGGATCCCTCTCGTCTTCCGATCCCGGCTCACGCCTTGTCTTTCGGCGCGAGCGAGAAAAATTTTCCGCGCGTCTGCGTGACTATGCCACGGATCTCCAGCATAGTGAGCGCCGCGAGCACGTCCGGGGCGGCTAAGGAGCAGCCCGCTATGACCTCGTCGACGTGTACGCTTCCGGGCGCCACAGCCCGCGCGACGCGCGCTTCGACCTCCGTGAGATCCAGCCCCGGCGCGTCTAAGTCAATATATTCTACCGCCGCCGGATTGTCAACCGCTTTTTTTGCGGTTTTGCCGCCCCCGTCCCCGATGTCCGTTGCCGTAGGGACAGTGTCCGCGCGGCGGCGGACGCGGGCGGGGCCTTTTGCGCGGGCGTCAGGCGTGTAGATTTTGTCCGGAAAGCGCGCCGCGTATTCCGAGGCCATATCGTCGGCGTTTATGAGCGGTATGGCCCCCTCGCGCAGAAGCGCGTTTGACCCGGCGCACGACGAGGCGTCCACGTTGCCCGGCATGGCGAACACCTCCCGGCCCTGTTCCAGCGCGTGCGACGCCGTTATGAGCGCGCCGCTGCGCATGGGCGCCTCTATTACGGCCACGCCCACGGATATGCCGCTTATTATCCTGTTGCGCGCGGGAAAGTGCCTCGGCGCGGCGGCGGCGCCGGGCGGGTACTCGCTTATAAT
>JAISBX010000094.1 GCA_031265965.1 Oscillospiraceae bacterium
CTGCTCATGCGTTTTTGGGACGCGCCGGAGGGCAGCCTGTTCATATCCGATGTGCCCGTTTCCGCCATCACGACGGAGCATTTGCGGCGCATAGAATCGTTCGTGACACAGGACACGGAGCTGTTCCACGACACAATAGAGGCGAATATAAAGCTCGGGCGCCCGGACGCGACGCGCGCCGAGGTCGAGGCGGCGGCGAAAAAAGCCTCGGTACACGGCTTCATAGCGTCCCTCCCGAACGGCTACGACACGCAGCTCGGCGAGCTAGGCGACACGCTCTCCGGCGGGGAGCGCCAGCGCGTGGGCCTCGCGCGCGCGTTCCTGCGCGACGCACCGCTGCTGCTGCTCGACGAGCCGACAAGCAACTTAGACAGCCTCAACGAGGGCATAATACTAAAAGCCCTTCGCGAATCGGCGGGCGAGCGCACCGTGGTGCTGGTGTCCCACCGCGCGTCGACTATGGGCATAGCGGACAGGGCGTACGCAATTGACACGCGCCATGTACAGGGATAGAATGTCCGCAGCGATTACAGTATGCTTTGAGAGGTGGGCGCGAGATGGATTACGCGAAAGAGGCCCTGCGGCTGCATTATGAGTGGGCGGGCAAGATAGATTACGTACCTAAGATGAAAATAAACACTCGAGACGCGCTGTCGCTCGCGTATACGCCGGGCGTGGCCGCGCCGTGTTTGGAGATACGCGACGACGTTGATAAGAGCTATCTGCTCACGGGCAGGCACAACCTTGTCGCCGTAATTACGGACGGCACGGCGGTGCTAGGCTTGGGCGACATAGGCCCGGAGGCGGGCATGCCCGTCATGGAGGGCAAGTGCGTGCTGTTCAAGGCTTTTGGAGGAGTGGACGCCGTGCCGCTGTGCATACGGTCAAAGGATGTGGACGAGATAGTGGACACGGTGGCGCTGCTCGCCGGCAGCTTTGGGGGCATAAATCTCGAGGACATCTCCGCGCCGCGCTGCTTTGAGATAGAGCGCCGCCTAAAGGACCGCTGCGACATACCGGTGTTCCACGACGACCAGCACGGCACGGCCGTGGTCACGTTCGCCGCGCTGCTCGGGGCGCTGCGCCTCACGGGCAGAAAACTCGAAGACACACGCGTAGTCACATCAGGCGCGGGCGCAGCGGGTATCGCCATAATAAAGCTGCTGCTCACAGTCGGGCTGCGCGATGTAATACTGTGCGACAGCGCGGGTGCCGTCTACGATGGGCGCGGGGGGCTCAACCGCGAAAAACAGGAGCTGGCAAAGGTAACCAACCGCGGCATGAGGCGCGGCACGCTCGCGGACGCAATCGCGGGCGCGGACGTGTTCATCGGCGTGTCCGCGCCCGGCGTGGCGACGCCGGACATGGTGCGCTCCATGGCGAGAGATCCCATACTCTTTCCCATGGCGAACCCGACGCCGGAGATAATGCCCGATGATGCCATGGCGGCGGGCGCGGCCATAGTCGGCACGGGCCGGTCCGACTTTCCTAACCAGATAAACAACGTGCTCGCGTTTCCCGGCATTTTCCGCGGGGCGCTCGACACGCGCGCGTCGGATATAAACGATGAGATGAAGATAGCCGCCGCTTACGCCCTGCACGATCTCGCGGCGGAGGATCTTTCGCGCGGGCGCATACTGCCCGAGGCGTTCGACCCGCGCGTTGGCCCCGCCGTCGCCGCCGCCGTTGCCGAGGCCGCGCGCAAGTCGGGTGTGGCGCGGCTATAGCCGCGCGCCGCGCGCGTTCAGCTTTTTCAGTTCCAGCGCCACCAGCACGGCCGTCAGGATGAACGACGCGAAGTCCGATACGGGGGATGCGGCCACCATGCCGTTTATGCCCCAGAAATGGCCGAAAAGCAGGATGCACGGTATGAGCACGATCACTTGGCGGAGCATTGACAGTATTGTCGCCGTCTGCGGCCTGCCTGTGGCGACAAATAGGTTAGTCGAAACGATCTGGAAGCCGTTTATAGGGAACGATATGAGCACAACGCGCATGGCGTCCGGCGTAAAGCGCAGCAGCGCTTCGCTGCCGTCGGGCGAGAACAGTCCCACGATCTGCCGCGCCGACAGCATGACGAGTATGAACCCGAGGATACAGATGGCGCTGGCGGCGCCCGCCGCGCGGATATACGCCTTTTTCACCCTGTCGAATTTGCCCGCGCCGTAGTTATATCCGACTATCGGCTGGAAGCCCTGATTGATGCCGAATATGGGCATCAGGATCAGCGTGGCGATGGAGTTGACTATGTTCATGCCGGACAACGCTATATCGCCGCCGTTGGCTATTCCGAGCGACTGCACGCCGTATCTGCCCGCGCTGTCGTTGTACGCGAATTGTACGACGGACGCCGCGAGCTGCATTAGGAACCCGGACGAGCCGAACGCCGCCATCTGCGCCACTATGGCGCCTGACGGCTTGAACGACCGCAGATTGAGCCTGATAACGGCCTTTTTGCTCAGTGTGAAATGCAGTATCCATATCATCGAGCACATCTGCGAGATTATGGTGGCCCAAGCGGCGCCCTCGACGCCCCAGCCGAATATGAAGATGAATATGGGGTCGAGTATTGCGTTCATGGCCGCGCCTATGAGCATCCCAGCCATGGTGATCTTCGGAAATCCCTGCGCGCGCGTGCAGTGCGACAGGCCGAAGCCGACCATCGAGAATATCTGCCCGTACGTTATGATGCGGAAATAGTCCTTCGCGTACCCCAGCGCGAGGCTTCCCTCCTGCGCGCCCATTATCGAAAACAGCGGGTCGAGGAATATCAGGCACGCCGCGGCAAACAGCGCGGACACGCAAAACAGCAGCACAAAGCAGTGGTTCAGCGTGTTTTCGGCCTCCTCGCGCCGGTCCTGCCCGAGACGCATGGATATCATGTTCGCGGCGCCCGCCCCAAAGAGCATGGCGAACGCCATCGATATGTTCATGAGCGGCATAGACAGCGCTATGCCCCCGAGCGCCACCTCGTTCACGCCGCGTCCGACGAACACCCTGTCAACGATATTGTACAGCGCGTTGACGAGCATTCCGGCAATGGCGGGAATCGAGAACCGGATAAGCAGCTCGCCTATAGGGTCCCGCCCAAGTCTGTCAGCGGCGTCGGGCGCCGCCGCGCCGCCTGTTTTAATAGTATCATCCGACAATAATTAGCCCCCCCTCATACTCGCGGCATATACAAAAATGTCAGAATCATTCCACACTGGGCAGCTCGGGCAGTCCGGCAAAGCCGGCGGCCAGCTCCTCGTCGGTCGGTATGTGATCCTCCATTACGCCGCTGTTGTACTGCATGTACGCCGCCATGTCGAAATATCCCGTGCCGGTGAGCCCGAACAGGATCGTTTTCGACTCGCCGGACTCCTTGCATTTTAGCGCCTCATCGACGGTTACACGTATGGCGTGCGCCGACTCCGGCGCGGGCAGCAGCCCCTCCACGCGCGCAAACAGCCGCGCGGCCTCAAACACGCTCACCTGCCCGACGGAGCGCGCCTCGTCGAGATAACCGTCGTGATACAGTTGCGAGAGTATCGGGCTCATGCCGTGGTACCTCAGGCCGCCGGCGTGGTTCGACGCGGGTATAAACGACGAGCCGAGCGTGTACATCTTCGCCAGCGGCGTCACCATGCCCGTGTCGCAGAAATCGTACGCGAATTTTCCGCGCGTCATCGACGGGCACGACGCCGGCTCCACGGCTATGAACCTCGGCGACCTTCTGCCCGCCAGCTTATCGGCCATGAACGGCGCCATCAGGCCGCCCAGATTCGACCCGCCGCCCGCACAGCCTATCACGAGATCCGGATATTCGTCATATTTATCGAGAGCGGTCTTCGCCTCAAGACCCACGACGGACTGGTGTAAGAGCACCTGATTGAGGACGCTGCCCAGCACGTAGCGGTACCCCTCGGTCGTCACGGCAGTCTCCACCGCCTCCGAGATGGCGCAGCCGAGGCTGCCCGTCGTGTCGGGAGTGTCGGCCAATATCTTGCGCCCTATCTGCGTCGTATCGGACGGAGAGGGCGTGACGGACGCGCCGTACGTCTCCATTACCGCCTTGCGATACGGCTTCTGCTCGGCGGACACCTTCACCATGTAGACCTTGCAGTCTATGCCGAAGTATCCGCACGCCATGGACAGCGCCGTGCCCCACTGGCCCGCGCCCGTCTCCGTCGTGACGCCCTTGAGCCCCTGCGCGTGCGCGTAGTACGCCTGCGCGATGGCGGAGTTGAGCTTGTGGCTCCCGGAAGTGTTCCCGCCCTCATATTTGTAGTATATCTTCGCCGGGGTGCCGAG
>JAISBX010000122.1 GCA_031265965.1 Oscillospiraceae bacterium
GGAACAGCGGCGCTACGGCGCCAAGGAACCCTCGGGCTGAGGCCCGTAAATGGCCATATCCCTGTAGTAATAGTCCAGCACTGTCCGCGCGATCTCCATGATAGCGGAGCCGGAGCCTCCCTTTTCCACCACCACCGATATGGCGATCTCGGGGTCGTTTGCCGGAGCGTAGCAAACGAAAACCCCGTTATTCACATCGGTGGAGTCAAACTGCACCGTACCGGTCTTTGCCGCCACGGGTATCTTATAGTCCTTGAAGATGGAAGCGGCCGTGCCGCCGCTTTGCGCCGCCGCGCGCATTCCCTCCTGCAATATCCCGATATAGTCGCTCTCGGCGATCACGCCCAGCGTCTCGGGCGCCTTTGTCACGGTGTTTACGCTGTAATCGGCGCTTTTCACACAGCTCAGGACCGTCAGCGCGTGCCGCGTGCCGCCGTTAGCTATCGTGGCGGCGTAGCCCGAGAGCTGGAGCGGCGTGAACATATTAAGCCCCTGACCTATCGACGTGAGCATCGTGTCGCCCGGGCGCCAACTATCACCGACCACGCGATTTTTGTACTCTTCCGTCGCGAGAATACCGGGCGTCTCCGGTATCTCCACACCCGTGGAGACTCCCAGCCCGAAGTCCGCCGCGGCGGTCGAGATGGCGCTTATTCCTGTGTCGTCCCCCACCTGAAAGAAGAAGTAATTGCACGAGTCGCGCAGCGCCTCGACGACGTTTAACAGCCCGTGGCCTCCGCCTGTCTGCGCGAATATCCAGCAATACGGCCTGAAATCTGAGTATTTTTCGAACCGCCCCGTGTCGTTGATCTGTGTCCAGCGGGAGATCGCGCCCTTGCGAAGCCCCGCGAGCGCCGTGGTCATCTTAAACGTGGAGCCGGGATTGTATCTGCCCTGTGTCGCTCTGTTTAACAGAGGCTTAGTGGGATCCGCTATCAGCGCCGCGATATTTCTTCTTATCGCAGACAGGTCGTATGTCGGGTACGAGGCCATCGCGAGCACCTCCCCGGTTTCGACCTTTGTCACTACTACGGCGCCCGCTTCGACCTTCGCGTCCTCCTCGCGCTCTGAATTTATCTCCGCGATGAACTTGGCGAGCTCGTTTTCAACATACCCCTGAAGCCCTATGTCCAGCGTGAGGTGGATGTTGTCTCCCGGCTCCGGCGCCTGTGTGACGTCGAGCTCAATTATCGCCCCGTTATCGGCTATAGTGACGTTTTTTGACCCGTCGACGCCGCGCAGATACTGCTCGAAGCCGACCTCCGCGCCAGATTTACCGACCACCGCGTCCAGAGGATAACCCATCGCGATATATTTTTCTTTGTCGTCCGCGTCCAATTTCCCGGTATACCCCAGCACGTGCGCCGCGTACGGCGTGTGGTACTCCCTTACGGACGTCGTATCCACTCCGACGCCCGGATACGCGCGCTCCTTGACCGCGGATATGAAGCCCACATCGACGTCCTCGGCAAAGACGTAGGACGCGATATTTATCAGTGTGCGCAGCTCGAGTTCATAACGGATCCCGATGATCAGACGCGCGTCGGTTATGCCCGTAGTGTAGTCGAGCTTGTAGCGGGTCTTCATCCACGATATGAGCTCGGACGCGGAGATGTTGCCGTCCAGCGAGTGGTAGTCAAGGAACTTGTCCAATCTGCCCCGCTGCTCCGTACTCATGTCGATAATATACTCAAACGGCGCGCCGCGCGTGATCGGCAGCCCGTCAATGTATTGTACGCCGTTCTCCTCCGCGACGTAGATCAGATCCCTGATTATTTCGTTCCTGTTATCGGCGGCAAGCAGCGCTTTGCCGTTGAGCGATACGTTGTACGACGGCCGGTTTGACACGAGCAGCGTACCGTTCCTGTCGAGGATCGCCCCCCGCTGCGCGGGCAGGACCACGGTGTCCGCGGCAACGGCGCGCGGCTGCTCCGGATCCACTCCGACGGCGCCCGCGTCGTATATTTGCAGCTTATATAATGTCGTCATGTATGCCGCCAAAAGCGCGCCCGTTATGACAAAAACGATCGCCATCCTTGTGCGTGAAAAAAAACTGTGCATATCCCTTAACTCCCTCTCAGCGCGTGCTTCTCCGCTCGTCAAGCCCCCTGCGCCCGAGCGATTTCGCGACAAAAAATATCGGGACCGCGAATGCGAGCGAATAGAGCGTTTGCAGCCCCGCCGTCTCCAGCAAAATGGACGCGGGCAGCTCCTCAAAAAACAGCATGGCGAACATCTGCACGAACGCGGTCAGCGCCAAGATCGCCGCGCAGCACACGATATACGACGTAAAACCGCGCGATATGACGATGTCGGACAGAAACCCCGCCACCAACCCGAACAGCGTGAACACCACGGTCATCGCGGCGATCGGCTGATTGAACGATATGTCGCAGAGCATACCGGCGAACAGCCCGAACAGCCCGCCGCGCGTGCTGCCCTCAAACACGGCGACGCCCGCCACTCCAAGCGGCAGCAGCACTGGGCGTATGCCCTCGGTAGCCAGATACGGGAACACGAGCGTCTGCACTGTGTACATCGCCAGCAACGCGAGCGCGTGCAGCGCAAGCCCTACCAAAACAAACCGTTTTTTCATATCGCCATCACCCCGAGATCAATATTTCGAAATCCGTTATGACGTAGACGTCCGTCACGTTGTTCAACTCCGCCGCCGGCTCTATGACGCCATAGTACCCGATGCCCGAATCGTTTATGAATATATCCGTCAACTCTCCGATCACGAGCCCCTCCGGGAATACGCCGCCCTTGCCCGACGTCACGACGGTATCGCCAGACAGCACGCCGTCGCCTTCCGACATGAAATCGAGTCTGAGACAGCCGCCGCGCATGAGCGCGAAATCGCCGGACGCGGCCGCCTCGCCTCCCGCCTCGCCCGTCAGCACGCCGGCAAAAAACGTCGTATCGATGACGGTTATGGCTTTAGACGTGACGGTATCCACCTCGGTGACGCGCCCTATCAGCACGCCCGTCTCCGTGATAACGCTGTCTCCGACGGCGATATCGGAGTTCGTCGAGCCGCGGCTGAGCGTGAACCCGGACTCCCAGTTGTTCGAGCCCCACGTGATAATGACGGCGCGGTCGTACACGTGGTCGGAGTGGCGCACGCTGAAATTAAACAGCTTGTTCAATCTCACGTTCTCGGCGGACGTCTCGGTGTATTCGCGGACGTCCTGCTTTAAGTCCGCAAGCTGCGCCTTGAGTTCCTCGTTTTCCGATACGAGATTTTCATATTCGTATATATATCCGTACAGGCTCTCAAACGAACGCGCGATCGACGACGCGGCGCGTTTGAGCGGCACTGTAAACATCTCCGCCAGATCGGTAACGGCGCCCGAAGTCCCTCGCGTATTTACGGACACCGCCGCGATAATCGCCAACACAAGCGCCCCCGCAATGATCGCGATATTCTTCTTACTAAACAAAACTTTCATGGCCGCACCCCCATCTCGTCCCCCAATTGTTAATTGTCACTCGACTCCCTTGTAATACAGTCCTCTTGTAAAGCCGCCGGGCACGTATTCGCCGAGTCCCAGATACCTGCGCATCACCGACAGGCACTCCATCGCGTTCTCCGTGGTGAACAGCAGCCGCTCCGCCCACAGGCCGATGGCGCCCGTGTCCTGACGCTTGTCCGCCATAAACAGCTTTTTTGAGTTGAGTAGCGTATTCCTGCACCCGAACGCGCGTATTATCGGGAAGGACGCGCCCTGCCTGTCCTTCAGCCCGGAGAAATTGTCGCACGCGCACACGCCCATGCTGTTTTTTATTATGCAGTTCTCCGTGAGCATGAGCGGCAGTCTGCCATATGTGATGATCTCCGTGTCGATACCCTTCGATATATCGCGTATCTGCTCGAGCCGGAGTTCAAACGAGAGCGTCGCGGATCTCAGCCCGAGATCCTTTACGGCGCGCAGCGACTGCGAGTTGAATATATTGAGCCCAAAATCGCCGCGCACGGTGAAATCCTTGCGTCCCGCCTCCACTATATGTCCAATATTGCCCGTCAAAACGTCTGATATCCCCATCTCGCGCGCGGCGGACAGCATGTCGGCGAATTTGCGCCGCTCGCTGTCGTGGATCACGCGAGGCAACACGGCGGCGACGGTTATCTCCTCGTCCCGCAGAAACGGCTCCAGCGCCGCGGGACCGCCTGCCAATTCCTCGGCCGGCACGTACAGAACGCGGGGCTTCAGCGACGCCATCTCCTCCGAGAGCTGCGAGAGCTTACTGACCTGCACAGTGATTACCGGAGGCTCCTCCCGGTTGATCAGTTGAAATCCGGGGGTAAACTCGCCGAATTCGCGCGCCGGCAGGTGCTTACGTTTTTCCATAAGCTCGGCGAGAAGCGTCCTGCGCATCTCGTTTATTGACGCAACGGGCAGTGTGAGCCCCGGCTCTACGGAGCACTTCACACCCGCGCAGTAAAACGGCGTGCCGCCCGTCTTGTGCAACTGCGTCTGCAACTCCGCGGCTGTGAGCTCGCGGTGGAACGCCGTCTCCGGCGTCGCCCCCAGAGTGACGACGGTGTTGCCCAGATCGTCTGCGGCGGCGAGCTTTGCCGGCTCTCCCGCGCGCATACCGCATACGAAACGCACCGCCACGCGCTGGAACTCGCCGCTCTGGTAATTGCGCCGCGCGGAGGACAGCACGGCGCTCTCGCCCTTGTCGCCGTCCTCCCGTGTGCCCAGCATATGCGCGCCCGGACGTCCGGTATAGTATCCGTCCGTGAAGCCCTGACGCGAGAATACGCTCTGCAATACATGAAGCTCGTCCGCCGTCGGGTCACGCTTGAGCCGCGCCGCGCGCGAGTATATGCCCGTCACGACGGCCGAGTACTCCGGCCGCTTCATGCGCCCCTCTATTTTGACGCACGTCACGCCGCAGGACTCCAGCTCTTGGAGGTACCTGACGAGGCAGTTGTCCTTGAGGCTGAGCAGATATTCGCCGGCGCGCGCCCCGGTGCCGTAATTGAGCCGGCAGGGCTGCGCGCAAAGCCCCCTGTTGCCGCTCCGCCGCCCGATGACGGCGCTCATATAGCACTGCCCTGAATAACACATGCACAGCGAGCCGTGTACGAACACCTCCGTCTCCACAGGCGCCCGCTTGCATATATATTCTATCTCTTTGCGCGACAGCTCCCGTGCGAGCACAATGCGCCGCGCGCCCATAGCCGCCGCGAGCTTGGCGCCGTCGAGGTTGTGTACACCCATCTGTGTGCTCGCGTGCAACGGCATTGTGGGCATGACCTGACGCACCGCGCGCATCAGCCCGATGTCGGCGATGATAATTGCGTCCGCCCCAAGGGTAGCCGCGCGCTCCGCCTGCTCGACGGCCTGCGGTATCTCCCTGTCGGATACGAGCGTGTTGAGCGTGAAGTACACCTTCACACCGCGCACACGACAATATTCCGCGGCCCGCGCAAACTCGTCCGGCGTCAGATTTTTCGCGTTTCTTCGGGCGTCAAAATCGCCGAATCCCAGATATACGGCGTCCGCCCCATTTTGAACAGATGCGACAACACCCTCCGGTGAACCCGCAGGCGATAAAATTTCAAGCATACCGGCACCTCTCGCCGTGCCCGCTCAAATCCAGAACGAACCCGCTGTAAACTGTCCGTCTCATAAATGATACTTTACCACACGCCCGCCGCAATGTCAAACTATTTCGTAGGGCGGCTATCCGCCACAGATGTCAATTATCTGTAGTCAACCGCATTGACTTCCTGCGCGCGCCGCGGTAGAATATGTGCATCAGATCACGAAAGGAACGGTAATGACAGTGTACGAGAACAACACGGGCGGACAGTACGCGGGGTATTTTGTACAGGAGCTGCGAGAGCCGGCGGATATGGGGACGCAGGAATTCAGGGAGCTGTACAGCCATTTTGCCAAACGAATCCTGTGGATGGACGGCGACGCCGTCCCCGGGGCGTTCCAGATGAACACGGCGTGGTATTTCGCCGTGCCCGAACGCGACCCCATCTTCACGGAGCACTCGCACGACTGCGCCGAACTGCTGGGCTTCTTCGGCAGTGATCCGGACGACCCGTACGAGCTGGGCGGCGTCATAGAGTTCTCCGTAAACGGAGAGGCGCGCCGGCTGACGCGTTCCACTATGATATATCTGCCCGGCGGCTTCGCGCACAACCCCATGCGCATACTCGAGGTCAGAGCGCCGATATTCCACTTTTCCATCGTCACCGACGCGCGCTACGACGGCCGCGCAACGTACAAATGAAGGAATTTTCCATACAAGCAAACGACGCGGGCCAGCGGCTCGACCGCTTCGTCGCAAAGGCCGTACCGCTGCTGCCCCCGTCACTCGCGCAAAAGTACATCCGCCTCAAACGCATCAAGCTCAACGGGCGCGGCTCACAGCGCTCCGAGCGTCTGCGCGCCGGCGACGCCGTCCAGATGTACGTCAACGACGAGTTCTTCGCCGAACCTCGCGAGGCTGACGCGTACAAGGCCATAACGGAGCCGGGGCTGGACATAGTGTACGAGGACTCTAACATACTGCTCGTCAACAAACGGGCAGGTATGCTGTGCCACCCCGGCGACGGCGGCGCGCTCCCGGACACGGTGATCGCCCGCGTACAGGCGCATCTGCATCTGAGCGGACAGTGGGATCCAGCTTCGGAGCTGTCGTTCGTCCCCGCGCTGTGCAACCGCATCGACCGCAACACTTCCGGCCTCGTGATCGCCGCCAAAAACGCCGCGGCGCTGCGTATTATAAACGAGAAGCTGAGGACTCGCGAGATCGACAAGTTCTACCTCGCCGCCGTCCACGGCGCGCCGTCTACCCCCTCCGGGCGGCTCACGGATTATATATTCAAGGACGCGGTAAAAAACCGCGTGTTCGCGTCCGACAGGCGCTCGCCGGGCGCTCGCGAGGCGGTCACGGAGTACCGGACCGTCGCGTCGTCGGACGGTCTTTCGCTGCTAGAATGCCGTCTGCTCACCGGGCGCACACACCAGATACGCGCGCAGCTCGCACGCGCGGGCTGTCCGCTGCTCGGAGACGGCAAGTACGGCCGGGGCTCGCTCGACTCGCCCTACGGCGAGCGCAGACAGGCGCTGTGCTCATACCGCCTCGTCTTTACGTTTCCCACCGACGCCCGGTCGCTCAACTATCTTCGCGGCCGTGAGTTCCGGGCCGCTCCCGCCGATTTCGTCCGCAAATATTTCGGCGGCGCTTGCGTTAGTTAGCGCTATTCTTCTCCGCCGCGCGCACCTTCCTCGCGTACTCGCCGTCCATCTCGCTCACGAACAGCAGCAGCCGCGCCACGACCTCGTACAGCTCCTCGGGTATCTCGTCGCCCACTCCTATGCTCGCCAGCAGCGAGACAAGCGACGCGTCCCGCGTGATCGGCACTCCGGACTCCTGCGCGGAGTCCACTATTTTGTCCGCCAGATACCCCTCTCCGAACGCGGCCAGAACCGGCGCCCCGTCCTTTTCCGGGTCGTATCTGAGCGCGGCCGCCCTCTTTTTACGTTTCTCAGCCATAGTACGGCGCGCCCCTCACACTACGACGTCGATGCCCGCGCCTTCGCGTCCGCGCGTAAGCGCCGCGCAGGCCGTCAGCGGGGTCGTCTCGGCGGCCGCGCCGTCTCCTCCGGAGGTCACGCGCGCGCCCGTCAGCCTGTAACCCGCCTCGGACAGGATGTCGTGCAGACGCGCCGTGCTGCCGGACAGGTGCTCTCTCGCGCCGTCGCTCGCCGCGCGCATTTGCAGCGACACGTCGTGCCCGCGCACGTTTACGAGCGCCTCCCAGTGCCCGAGCGCGGGCAAATCGAGCGACAGCAGGATATTCGCGTCGTCCTTTGATATCGCCGCCCGCTTCCGTTTGAAGACATACAGCTCCGCCGCGCGCCTCTCTCCCGATATGACGACGGGAAGCTGCGTGTAGACGTACTGCTCAGCCGCGTTAGAGAGCCGCGCCTGATCGATGATCCTGCCGGCGCGATCCGTTATCGCCTCCGCGTCGGGCGCCCCCGTACGCGCCGCGTACTCCGCGAGCTGCGCGGCGCGAGCCGGCAGCTCCGCCCGCGCCTGCCTGCGACGGACGGCGATGCTCTCCCGCCCCTCGCGGTCGATTTCAGTGAACAAACTCTCGATAGCCTTTGATACCT
>JAISBX010000127.1 GCA_031265965.1 Oscillospiraceae bacterium
AAAAAAAGCTTGACAACCCTTAACAAGGCTGTTAGAATAAGTTGCTATGCGCAAAAAAGCGCATAGTCACGCACTTTACCATTAACAACCACGCTACCGTTCCACAATACCACGGATATCGAATAATGTCAACATCTGTTTTCAATTCATGTCAACGCGTCCGGGAGTATCGAGCTACTACTACTATAATATACATTATATTGCATTGGAGTGATGTGAATGCCAAAGGACATATCATACGGGAAAACTGTACGCAAGAGCTTCGCGAAGACCGGTGAGATCCAGGAGATGCCGAATCTTCTGGAGATCCAAAAGACCTCATACAGGTGGTTCCTTGACACGGGGCTGCACGAGGTGTTCAGGGATGTGGCGCCCATAACGGACCACAGCGGGAACCTCGAATTGACCTTCATAGACTTCAGCACGGACGAGTCGCCCAAATACTCCGTCGAGGAGTGCAAGGCGCGCGACGTCACGTACGCGGCTCCGCTGAAGGTCAAGGTGCGCCTGCGCAACCGCGAGACGGAGGAGATAAAGGAGCAGGACATCTTCATGGGCGAGTTCCCCGTTATGACAAAGGCGGGCACCTTCGTCATAAACGGCGCGGAGCGCGTCGTCGTCTCGCAGATAATACGTTCTCCGAGCGTATATTTTGAGACGAACACCGACGTCAACACGGCCGTCACCGTTTACGCCGCGACGCTCATACCCTACAGGGGCGCGTGGCTCGAATACGAGACGGACGCGTCGGACAACTTCTACGTCCGGGTAGACAAGAACAGGAAGCTGCCGGTGTCGTGGTTCCTGCGGGCGATCGGCAAGCGCACGGCGGATCCGCACACATGGCTGTCCATGCGCGGCGGCGAGGCCGGGGCGGAAACGATAGAGCAGATGCGGACGATATTCGGCGAGGACGACCGCATGACGGCAACGCTCGACAAGGACGTATACGTCAGCAGAGAGGAAGCGCTGCTGGAGCTGTATAAACGTTTGCGGCCGGGCGACCCCCCCACGGTGGACAGCGCCGAGGCACTGCTGAACAACCTGTTCTTCGACCCGCGCAGATACGATATATCGACGGTCGGCAGATATAAGTATAACAAAAAGCTCGCAGTATGGCGCAGGCTCAGCGGCCAGACGCTGGCAGAGCCCGTAACGGACCCCATGACGGGCGAGATAATAGCGGACGCCGGAGAGACGCTGTCGCGCGAGCGCGCGATAGAGCTGGACGCGCGCGGCGTGAACGACGCCGTTATCTCCGTTGACGGCAAAAACGTCAAAATATTCGCAAACGGCATGACGCCGCTCGGCGGCTTTGTGGATTTTGACCCTGCCGAGATAGGGATAAAAGAGCGCGTGCGGTTCGTAGTGCTCAAGGAACTGCTCGGCGAGCACAGCGGAGACGACCTGCGCGCCGCGATAGCCGAGCGGCGCGACGATCTGATACCAAAGCACATAATCCCCGACGATATTTTCGCGGCGGCGAACTATATGAACGCTCTGGCGCTCGGCGTAGGCGAGCCGGACGATATCGACCATCTGGGCAACAGGCGTATGCGCAGCGTGGGCGAGCTGCTGCAAAACCAGATACGCGTCGGGTTCTCCCGCATGGAGCGCGTCATCCGCGAGCGCATGACGCTGCAGGATCTGGACATCATCACGCCGCAGTCGCTCATCAACATCAGGCCCGTCACGGCGTCGATCAAGGAATTCTTCGGCTCGTCGCCGCTGTCGCAGTTCATGGATCAGACGAATCCGCTCGCGGAGCTGACGCATAAGCGGCGGCTGTCGGCGCTGGGCCCCGGCGGTCTGAGCCGCGAGCGCGCGGGCTTTGACGTCCGCGACGTCCATTACAGCCACTACGGGCGCATGTGCCCCATTGAGACGCCCGAGGGTCCGAACATCGGGCTCATATCGTATCTCGCCTCGTACGCGCGCGTCAACGAGTACGGCTTTCTGATAGCGCCGTTCCGCAAGGTCGAGGCGGGCACGTGCCGCGTGACCGACGAGATAGAGTACCTCGCGGCGGACATCGAGGACGAGTTCTTTGTCGCGCAGGCGACGGAGCCGCTCGACGAGAACGGCTGCCTCGCCAACGAGCGCATCACGTGCCGACACCGCGACGAGATCGTCGAGGTGGAGCGCGAACGCATAAACTATGTCGACGTCTCGCCGAGCATGATGGTATCGGTCGCGACGGCGATGATTCCTTTTCTGGAAAACGACGACGCGAACCGCGCGCTCATGGGCGCGAACATGCAGAGGCAGGCCGTCCCGCTGCTCGTGCCGGAGGCGCCCATCGTGGCGACGGGCATAGAACACAAGTGCGCGATCGACTCGACCGTAATAATAACGGCGGAGGGCGACGGCGTGGTAACGGACGTCTCGTCGGTGAACATCTCCGTAAAATATGACGGCGGAGACGAGAAAAGTTACTCCCTGTCAAAATTTTCCAGAAGCAATCAGGGCACGTGCATAAACCAGCGCCCGATCGTCGATGTGGGCGACAGAGTGGAAAAGGGCGACGTCCTCGCGGACGGTCCCTCCACGGCAAACGGCGAGATAGCGCTCGGCAAGAACATCCTCGTGGGCTTCATGACATGGGAGGGCTACAACTACGAGGACGCCATACTGATAAACGAGCGTCTGGCGATAGACGACGTATTCACCTCTATCCATATCGAGGAGCACGAGCTGGACGCGCGCGACACGAAGCTCGGCGCGGAGGAGATAACGCGCGACATACCGGGCGTGGGCGAGGATTCGCTCCGGTATCTCGACGAGCGCGGCATCATATACGTCGGCGCGGAGGTACACGCGGGCGACATTCTAGTCGGCAAGGTGACTCCCAAGGGCGAGACGGACCTCACCGCCGAGGAGCGCCTGCTGCGCGCCATATTCGGCGAAAAGGCGCGCGAGGTGCGCGACACGTCCCTCAAGGTGCCGCACGGAGAGAGCGGTATAGTGGTAGACGTAAA
>JAISBX010000038.1 GCA_031265965.1 Oscillospiraceae bacterium
ATGCCGTTCACCGCCGCAAGGCCGCGCGCGGCGGCTTCTTCCAGCAGGCGCGTCTGCGGCGGTTCGTATATCAGGTCGTACACCGTCGCGCCGCGAGGCAGCCCGTCGAGAAAATCGAAACTCTCGAATTGCGCGCCGGTAGCCGCGCCGCGCATACCGAGCGGCGTCGCGTTTACGAGAATCGCAGCGCCGCGCGCGGCTTCGCGCAGGCGCCCCCACGGCACCACAGTGACGCCCGGCAGCTCGGGGAACGCCTCGGGGCGGCGCGCCGCCGCGCGTACGGGCATACCCCGCGCGCGCAGAACCGCCGACACCGCCGCCGCCGCGCCGCCCGCGCCCAGCACCGCGGCGTGTCCGCTGCCGAAGTCGAAGCCTATGGCGTCGAGCGACGCTGCAAAGCCGTCGCCGTCTGTAGATATGCCGTACATGCCGCCGTCTTCCCGCAGCGCCACGGTGTTCACCGAACCGCCCGCGGCGCCGCTGCCGGGCGCTTCGGCGAGATACGGCGAGATGAGGTTTTTCAGCGGCATCGTCACGTTGAATCCGGCGATCTTCAGCGTGCGCGCGGCATCCATGAACGCCCCCAGCGTCGAGGGCGTCACGTCGAACGCCATATACGCGTACGGCAGTTCCAGCGAGCGCGCGAATATGTTGTGTATGACAGGCGACAGACTGTGCGACACCGGGCTGCCTATTACGGCGAGCAGCCGCGTATGGCCCGTTATCATCTGAGCGCCGCGCGCGTCAGCCATGCCCATCGCCGCCGCTTAAACGCGACACGAAAAAGCTCATTGCCGCTATGTAGCCCGCAAACCCAAGCCCACTTATCTGCCCCAGACACGCCGCCGCCGTCACGGATCGGCTGCGGAACTCCTCGCGCGCCGCTATGTTCGACAGATGGACTTCCACAGCGGGCACATCGACGGCCTTGAGCGCGTCGTATATGGCGTAGCTGTAGTGCGTATACGCGCCGGGGTTTATTATAATGCAGTCTGCCGTGCCGGGCGCGCCGTGGATCGCGTCGATGATCCCGCCCTCGCAGTTATGTTGCACTATCTCAATCTGCGCGCCTATGCCGTCCGCAAAGCGCTCTATGGCGTCAGTCAGCTCGCGGTAAGTCCCGCTGCCGTACACGCCCGGCTCGCGCTGACCTAACAGATTGAGATTCGGCCCGTTAATGACCAGAATTTTCATGCAGCGCCTCCAATACTTTTTCGGCCGCGTCCTCTATAGCCCCTGTGTTTCCTATCGCGAGGTCGCACGTCCCCTCGTACAGCTCGCGCCGCCGCTCGTACAGCTCGCGCAGGCTGTCGGGTCCCTTCACGAGCGGGCGCGTGCCCGGCGCGGCGCTCGCGGCTATGTCCTCCAGCGGACGCTTGAGATATACTACCACGGCGTTGCGCCTAAGTAAAGACGCGTTGCGCGCCACGGCGCCGCCGCCAACGGATATCACCGCGCCCGATTTTAATGACAGCTCGAGGATGGCGTCCGTCTCCAGGCGCCGGAAGTATTCCTCCCCGAACCGCTCGAATATCTCCGGTATCCCAATGCCCTCGGAGCGTTCCACCATGTCGTCCGTGTCGTACCACCTTCTCCCGAGCCTCGCCGCCACAACGCGCGCCACAGACGTCTTCCCGCACCCCGGCATCCCGATGAACACGATGTTTTTGGCGTCGGGAAAGCCGCCCCCCACGTCAATTGTCTGTCGTTCCATAGCAGCCCAATATTTCAAAATAATCGCAGTGCATGGACGCGAGGGAGAGGGCGTCGCGCGTCGCATCGAGCAGGATGTTGGTCTGGAGATCCGCGAAAAATCTGTATCTGTCGGCCGACACGGGGCGCGACTCTATGCGCGAGAGGTTGATGCCCGCTAGCATGAACGCCTCGAGCACCGCGCAGAGCGCACCGCTGCGGTGCGCCGTTGAGAACGTGATGCTCACCGTGTCGCAGCTATCGTCGTATATGGGGCTTGCGGCTATCGCTATGAACCGCGTCTTGTTGCCGGCGTCGTCCATAATGTCCGGCGCCAGAACGTCTAGTCCGTACACCTCGGCCGCGCGCCTCGACCCTATTGCCGCGTACCGCGCGCCGTCCTTCTCGGAGGCGAGCTTCGCCGCGAACGCCGTGTTGCGGCATGACGTGAGTTCCCAGCTCCTGTTCTTCAAAAAGCGCGCGCACTGCCCGAACCCCTCGGGGTGCGAGAACACCTCGCGGATGTCGCCGAGCGCCGCGCCCTTTTTCGCGAGCAGGCACTGTCGCACGGTTATCCACGACTGACCGACGATATAGCACGCGTGGCGGCGCAGCAGGTCGTACACCTCGCCTATGGCGCCCGTGCGCGAGTTCTCAATGGGCAGCACGCCGCAGTCCGCCCCGCCCGACTTCACCGCCTCGAACACGCTCTCGAAATAGTCCCCGCCCGTGAGCTCCGCGCCGGGGAACAGCAGCTCGGCCGCCTGCTCGCCCCACGCGCCCGGCACGCCCTGAAACGCTACGGAGGCCGTGCCTTCCTTCCGACCGGACGACGCGGGGAACGCCACGGCGTCTGTCAGCCCCAGCTTTTCTATCTGCCGCTTCTTCGACAGCGAGATGAGCGTGCGCATGAGCGTGGACGCCGCAGACCTGTTCTCTGCGGCGGAACCCTCCGCGGCCGCGTCTATTACGCGCTGTTCGCGCCGCGCGTCCGTTATGGCGATATTCCCGTTCGCCTTGACCCTAGCCACCTCGCCCGAGAGCCTCATCCGCTCATTAAGCAGCTCCACCATCCGCCCATCCAGAGCGTCTATCTCCCCCCGCAGCCCCTCCAGCTCTTCTATACTAGTCATAAATCAAACCCCTTTCAGCGCCGCGCGGACGGCGCGGGCTTTGTTCATCAGTCTGTGGAATACTTGCGGCGTTATCGATTGCGCGCCGTCGCAGAGGGCGGCCTCGGGGTGGTTGTGGACCTCTATTATCAGGCCGTCCGCTCCGGCGGCGACGGCGGCGAGCGCCATCGGTTCCACTAAGTGCCAGTAGCCCGTGGCGTGCGACGGGTCTATTACGACCGGCAGGTGCGTCTTTTGCCGGAGCACGGGCACTGCGGACAGGTCGAGCGTGTTGCGAGTCGCCGTCTCGAACGTCCTTATGCCGCGCTCGCAGAGTATGACCTGCTGCGAGCCGCCCGACATCACGTATTCCGCCGCCATAAGCAGCTCCTCCAGCGTGGACGACAGCCCGCGTTTGAGCAGCACGGGCTTGCCTATGGCGCCCACTTGTTGCAGCAGCGCGAAATTTTGCATGTTGCGCGCGCCTATCTGTATGACGTCAACGTGCTCGGCGAACGCGTCAAGATACTCCTGCGACATTATCTCCGTCACTATGGGCAGCCCCGTCTTCTCGCGCGCGAGCCGCAACAGATCAAGCCCGTCCAGCCCCAGCCCCCGGAACGCGTAGGGCGACGTGCGAGGCTTGAACGCCCCCCCGCGCAGGAAGCTCGCGCCCGACGCCTTCACGTCGCGCGCCACGGACAGTATCTGCTCCTCGCTCTCAACGGAGCACGGCCCCGCTATGACGGCGAACTCCCCCGCGCCTATCCGCCCGCCCGATATCTCGTACATACTGTCCGCCGGGTGGAACTTCCTGCCCGCGAGCTTATACGGCTCCTGTATCCGCATAATGCGCTCCACGCACGGGAAGCACATTATGGCGTCCTCCGATATCACCGAGGTATCGCCCGCCAGCCCTATCATGCGCGTCGATTCGCCCACGATATCCTGAATAATGATATTCCTGTCCGCCAAGAGCCTGCGTATAGGCTCTATCTCCTCCTCGGCCGCCCCGTTTTTGAGTATAAGTATCATAGTTAATAAACCCGCCTTTCAAGCGAAAAATTAAGCAAACACAGCGCCAGCGCGGCTTCGACGACCGGGACGGCGCGGAGTACGACGCAGGGGTCGTGGCGGCCGGTGAAGGAGTGCCGGACGGTCTCGGCGGCCTTTATGTCCACGGTCGTCTGCTCGCGCGCTATTGTGGGCGTCGGTCTTATGGCCGCGCGCATTACGATGGGCTCGCCGTTCGTTATGCCGCCGCTTATGCCGCCGCTGTGGTTCGATCTGTGGCGCACCGCGCCGCCGTCCATGTACATGCCGTCGTTCGCCTGTGAGCCGAGCATACCGGCCAGCGCGAAGCCGTCGCCGAACTCCACGCCTTTTACGGCGGGGACGGAGAACAGCAGTTCGCTCGCGGCGCTCTCTATCGAGCGGAAAAACGGCGACCCCCAACCGGGCGGCACGCCCGTGGCGACGCACTCTATCACGCCGCCCACCGAGTCGCCGCCGTCGCGCGTCTCCGCTATAGCCCGCGCCATCCGCTCCCCCGCGGCGTCAGAGCAGACCGGCATCGGCTTGCGCGACGCCTCTATTATCTCGCCGTATCCGGCGCTCGCGTCCTCTATGCCTCGTATCGACGCTATGCGCGCGCCGATCTCCACGCCGTCTGCGCGCAGCACCTGCCGCGCCAGCGAACCGGCGAAGACGAGCGGCGCCGTCAACCTGCCGGACGCATGCCCGCCGCCCCTGTAGTCGGCGTAGCCGCCATACTTGACAAACGACGTGTAGTCGGCGTGCCCGGGGCGCATCACGTGCCTGTCGTAGCCCTCCGATTTGGTGTTAGTATTGTCTATCACGGCGCACAGCGGCGTTCCCGTCGCCGCGCCCTCGAACACGCCGGACAGTACGCGCCACTCGTCGTCCTCGCGGCGCGGCGTCACGAGCGGGCCTCCGCCGGGCGCGCGGCGGGCCATGTCCGCGCGCACGCCGTCCCAGTCGGGCCTGAAGCCGGGCGGGAGCCCGTCTATCACTACGCCGACCGCCGGCCCGTGCGACTCCCCGAACACCGTTATCTTCAACCTGTCGCCCCACACGCCGCTCATACTCCCACGTCCTTGTTCGTCTTCTCAAAATCGTCCCAGAAATTCGGGTACGACTTCGCCACGCACCCGGCGTTCTCGACAAAAACCGGCCTGTCGCTGCGTATGGCGGCTACGGCGCCCATCATGGCTATCCTGTGGTCGCCGCGCGAATTCATGACGCCGCCCTTCAGGCGTTTCACGCCCATTATGTCTATATAATCGGATCCCGCCCTGATCTTCGCGCCCAGCTTGTGCAGCTCCGTACATATCGCCGAGAGCCTGTCGCTCTCCTTCATCCGCAGCCTTCCGGCGTTTATTATCCGGCTTGGTCCCTCGGCGAACGCCAGCAGCACCGCGAGCGGGGGGACGAGGTCCGGTATGTGCGTGGCGTCTATGAGCATGGGCTTTATATCGTTGCACGGGTACGCGGTCAGCCCGCCATCGCCCGTCCTGCGCACCTGTGCGCCGCTGTCCTTGATCAGATCCACTATGCAGCCGTCGCCCTGTCTGGAATACTGCACGAGCCCCATGCACTTGCAGGGATAGCCCAGCGCGCCCGCGACGAGGAAGAACGCCGCCTGCGAGTAGTCGGCCTCGAGCCTCACGTTCGCGCGCACGTAACGCTGCCCGCCGTGTATGAGCAGCCTGTCGTAGTTGTCGTTGTACGCCGTTACGCCGAACTGCCTCATCACGTCGAGCGTGACGTCCACATACGAGGCGGACGCCAAGGGCGAGGTCAGCCGTATCTCGCTGTCGCCCTGCCGCCGCGCGAGCGCCATGAGCAGCCCCGATACAAACTGCGAGCTTATATCGCCGGGCAGAGCGTATATCCCGTGCTGCAAGACGCCGTCCACCACTATCCTGTCGTCCTCTCGCTCTATCGTCAGGCCGTGGCGCCGCAGCTCGTCGAGGTACGGCTCCATCGGGCGCTTCATGAGCCGCCCCCTGCCCGTGAATATCTTGCGCCCCGCGTAAAGCGACGCGACGGGCAGAATAAACCGCAGCGTGGAACCGGACTCCCCGCAGTCGAACACGCGCTCGCCCTCGTCAAACAGCATGGCGGCACAGCGCGCAGTCGCGGCCACGTCCTCCGATATGCCGGAGAGCGCGCCGTCTACGCTCTCTCCGGCGAGCGCGGAGCAGATAACGGCCCTGTGCGCTATGCTCTTCGACGGCGGCATGACGATAGTCCCGCCCGGAAACAGCGACACACGTTTTATGTAGCTCATAAATCATGCCCCTTCTTCTAAAATGCGCCGTATCGTCTCCGCGCTTGTCTTATGGACAATCGGCCGCCCGAATTTCTCCAACAGTATGAGCGTTATGTCGCCGTCCGTGTTCTTCTTGTCGCCCGCCATGAGCTCCGTGAGCCGCGCGGCGTCGCCGTCAAAACCGTACCGCAGCCCGCACGCGTCCATTAGCCCGAGCAGTTCGCGCTCGGCCTCGCGTTCCGTCACGCCGAGCGCGACGCCGGCGCGCGCCGCCAGCGCCATGCCTATAGCCACCGCCTCGCCGTGCAGGTATGTGCCGTATCCGTACAGCTTCTCTATGGCGTGCCCGAACGTGTGCCCGAAATTGAGCGTCATGCGCTCGCCCGTGTCGCGCTCGTCGCGCTCGGTGCATATAGCCTTGTGCAGGCAGCACATATGTACGATGTCCTCAAAATCGCGCAAAGCCTCACCGCCGCGCCCCAGCGCCTCCGCCAGCCGCGCCTGCCCTATTGCGGCGTACTTCACGACCTCCGCCATGCCCGCGAGCAGCTCGCGCTCCGGCAGCGTTTCGAGCAGCGACGTGTCCGCCACGACGAGGCTAGGCTGGTAAAAATTCCCAACTAAATTCTTGCCTTCCTCTATATTCACAGCCACCTTGCCGCCCACGGAGGAGTCCACCTGAGCCAGCAGCGTCGTAGGTATCTGGATGAGCGTAACGCCGCGCATATACACGGCGGCCGCGAAGCCCGCGAGGTCGCCGACAACTCCACCGCCGAACGCTATGACCGTGTCGGAGCGCCGCAGTCCCATCCGCGCGAACGAACCGCACAGCCGTTCGAGCTCGCGCAGCGTCTTGCTGCCCTCTCCGTGCGCCACGACGAACGTCCCCGCCTCAACGCGCGCCCGCTCCAGCATATCGGCAATGGCACCGCCGTGCGCCGCCATGACGTTTTCGTCCGTCACGACCGCGGCCCTGCCCCCCGAACAGAGCGCGGCGATACGCCCCGCCGCCTCGCGCAACGCGCCAGCGCCGATGACTATCGGATAACTTCGTTCTCCCAGCTCAACGTTTAATATACGCATAAATGACCTCCGTCGGCTATTTGTGAATTAAAAAAAAAACGGGAAGATTCATTTTTATATGAATCTTCCCGTGTGATTTTCGCTGTTTGGCGATTCATATTCGTCTATTTGTCCGTCTGCAAGCAAAGCTGCCAAAGCTAAAAAAGCTTTGGCTGGTAAAGGTAAAATAATAATCGCCGAACCAATGGGCCGTACCGGTTTTTTGCATATCGTCCTCGCATAAATTCCGCATTTGCGCTGTGCGCCTCGCTGTTATGGAT
>JAISBX010000171.1 GCA_031265965.1 Oscillospiraceae bacterium
CCGAACTTATCGGGATACATACACGCGCAGCGTATGCACGGCCTGTGGTCGCGTTCACGCCCCTCGGCATATTTGTGCGGCATGTCCGGATCTGCGATCAGCGCGCGCATATACGCCACGAAGTCCGCTGTGCCGCTCGCTATGATGTCCTCCGCCTGCTCAATGTTCTTGATCGCGCCGACAGTCGTGAGGCGTATGCCCGGAAACGCTTTCTTGATATCTCCCGCCCAGTGGACGTTGTACATCTGGCCGTATGTGTACGGCAGGTGCATCGGGCCCATTACGAGCGGTTCGCCCTGCGGGTCGTGCAAGCCTCCGGACACATGGAATATGTCCACTTTATTCTTTACGATATCAATAAATTCCAGCGTATCCTTAAAGTGCATACGCCCTTCCCTGTATTCGTCGGCCGAGATGCGGTACTCAATGACGAAATCTTCGCCAACCGCCTTTCTCGTCGCGTCAAGCACCTCCGTCGCGAACCGCGCGCGGTTATGGGCGGACCCTCCGTATTCATCCTCGCGCCTATTGTAATATGTACTGAAAAACTGCGACAGCAGATTCCCGTGCGCGCCGTGGAACAGCACTGACTTCATGCCGGCCTTTTTACACCTGAGTACGGCATCCGCGTATTTTTGTACGGTTTCCTCAATTTTTTGCTTACTCATCTCGCGCGTCGGGAGGGGAAGGCGGCCCTGCTCCTTTGCGCGGACGCGCTCGGCCACCGTTATAATGGGCGACGGGGCCCACCCGTTTTCGCCGGCAATAGAATCCTCGATGTTTCCCTGTGTCGCGCCGCAATGGTTGATTTCAAACTGACCGTGCGCGCCATATAGCTCGCACATCATCGCGAAAGTCGACAGTGGAGGGATACACTCGTCAAAGCGCATGTCGAGTTGCGTGGGACCCTCGTCGTTGCATTCCGTGATATCGATAGAAACGTTGCCGACATTGATCACCGCGGCGCCGCCCTTGGCAAACGGCCTGAAATATTCGACAAAGCGCGGGGTCACAAAGCCTCTCTCGTCGCCTCCCCCGCCGCAGCCGGGAGGCGCGAATTCCAGTCGGTTTTTATAGTAGACACCCCTGATCTCAATCGGTTCAAACACATGCTTAAATTTAGAACCCATTTACACTCACTCCCGCAAAATTTTCACTGCCCCGCAGAAACGGCAATCAGTTTGTATAGCGTTCGGCAAAGAACAGGAAGCAGCCGGCTGTCCAGCCGGAAAAGAACAGCGAGCGTTCGCCGAAGAACATAGGCGTCTGATACTCCATGGTGCCGTCGAACGGATTGTGGATGTGGTATAGTCCGTGTTCTTTGAGCGTGTCGAGGTACTTGACGGCTATCTGGTTCGAGAGGTCCTTGCGCCCGCAGTATTCGAGAGCGAGCGCGAGCAGCGCCTGTACGGGCGTGCCAAGGCTTCCGCTGCACCAGCCGTGGTGGAATAACGGGCTGTCCAGTTTCTCGGAGGCAAGCCCGTACTGCGTATCAAAGGCGCCCGGCTCAAAGATGAGTTCGATTGAGCGGTCGATAATATGCTGAGGAAGACGTTTGCCCAGAAGCAGCGCGCAGTACAGGAGCAGGCTTGTGGGCTCGGATTTTTCTTTCGTGATCGCGTTCATCGCTACCCAGCCGCCCTCGGTCCAGAAGAGCTCGATTATTTTCGCGATAGTATCCTTTGACTTTTTCTCCCACGCCGCGTTCACCGACTCGTCCTTGCCGAGGACGCGCCCCAGCTTTGCCAGCGCTTCCTCCTGAAGCGCGAGATACGCGTTCATGTCCGGGCAGGCGATGGGGAAGCCGAGCCGCTGGTATGAGCCGTCCTCCCAGCCTGTTTCCCCGGCGTTCTGGTTCTCGAAAATACCGTCGCCGTCGACGTCGCGGAAGTTCAAATAGAAGTTTGTCCACCGCTCCAGTCCGTCGTACATGTACTCTAATTCGCCTTTAGGTTTTTTGGAGATGTCGAAGTGCTCCATCTGCCACAGGAGCCCGAGGCCTTGAACGGGGGGCTTCATCGTAATGCCGCCGGCGCCGGCGCTCGCGAGCGAGTCCGCGATCCGCCCGTTCGCGTCCTGAACGTCGAAGGACGACAGCAGCACCTCCCAAGAGAGCTCCGGGTCGTGCGCCAGAAAGAACGCGTGCATACCCTGCTGCCATGAGAACGCGCCCTCAAAAATGATCCTCATCATCTTTATCATCTGGCGTTTATACGGCGTCTCGCCGTCGGGTATGACGGTCAGGCCCCAGACCGTCCACACCGCCTGCATACCGCGCTCCTTGTATTTCTCCGGGAAGTCCGGAGCGAGACGCGCGGCAAAGCCGTCGAAGTCGGCCTTTACGTTCGCGACGCACTCGTCGTACGACATATAGCTCCCCCGCCGTTTCGGGTCTATAAGCCACTCCTCCATGACAAGGTCTATTACGCCGTCCTTATCCGGAGCAAGCTCCAGCCTGCCCCCTATGTCCGACATCGTTCCCGCCTCCGGCACAAACAGCAGAAGCGCGCTTCCGAACGTCGTCTTGAACGTCCCGTCGTGCAGATTTGTGATACCCGCCATCCCGAACATTCCGGGCTTTGGCGAAAGACGGAGCGAGAGCCCGTCTGTCCCGCGGCAGCGCGCGTATTTGTAATCGCCGATACAGAAGCGCACCGATCCGAGCTCGCACTCAAAAATCAGCTCGTACGGCGTCGTGTGATACACACAGTTGCGCGCGATGCCGTCCTTAACGAGCTCGACCTGTATCTGCCGGAACGGGCTCTCTCCGTTCAGGTCGCCCGGCGCGCCGCCGCTGCCGCCTATGCGCGATGTCGATATCCACAGCTGTGACTTGCCATACTGGTTGCTCCCGCCGTTCTGATTCGCGAAGCTTATGTAGGATCCGCGCCTGGAAAACGGCATCTCCAATGGGTCTACAAAGGTTTTTCCGATTAACATTAACAAAGCACCTCCATATAATATTAAATAATATTCTCCGCGTTTTGCCGCGATGCGGTAAACGTCCTGAAATCCTGCGATACCGTTCCGCATAGTATAGGTTTTTAGCCACCTGCATAATGACGAATATCGGTGTTTATGAAAAAAATAAATAAACAGGTCGAACTGGCGAGTATTTACGGGGATTTAGCCACTTAGTTTAGTATAACTGAGGAGCGCATAAAAACTCAAAGCCACAGCAAAAAAGCGTGGCTAAAAACCTATAGGTTTTATCTATCCCCGTCCATGTGGCGCGCTGCGGCTTGTGGGCGCTTACGCCGCAGGGGTTATGTGTACCGGGGTGCGGCCGTCGATGTGTACGGTGAGTTCCGCCTCGCCGGAGACGTCGGAGTTGAACGTCCGGTCGGTCCCCGCGACGGTATACGCCGTTTCGGGCTTTAGTCTGCCGAGGCGTATCGCGTACTCGCCCGGTTCCTCGCCGTTGTACAGTACGAGCTCGAGGTCGTCTCCCCCGCTGGACGCCTTCGCTACCATTACTTCCGGGAACGCGCAATCCGCGAGGATCGGGCCGGTCTTCGCGGTCTCGTCGGGGCCGCGGAGGATGATGTCCGTCCAGTCGCCCTTCCTCGCCAGATGCGCGAACGAAAGGAACGCGCTGACGACGACGGGGACGTTCTTCCATTTGAGGATCTTGGGATCCATCGAGCGCTCAAGGTAAATCTCCTCCGCGCGGCGAAGCCCTTCCACCATCTCGGTGTCGCCGTATTCCGTGGCCACCATCTCGAGCTGAGACATCACGAGCGCCGGATTGAACGACAGCGTCGCCATGTCGAAGACCTCTTCCCACTTCTTGCCCTTTATGTACGCCACGCCTTCGCGGAGCTCCAGCGAATACTTGCGGATGAGCGCGTAGGCGCGCTTGCACAGCCCCGGGAACAGCGGGGCGTAGTGCAGGTAGTTCTGCACGTCCGCCAGCGGGTCGTAGCCTATTTGCGACGCGGGCATGTGGCGCAGCCCGAATATATACTGCCTCCGCAGCGCTATTGAGCCCTCGATCTCGACGAATTCCGAGGACAGGTTGTCGTACAGATCGTCCCAGATATCCTCCATATAGTGCGTGCCGTGGTCGCGGTCGTAGATCAGCATACCGAGAAGCCCGTAGGAGTTGCAGGTAGGGAACGCGACGTGCGGCTCACACGGGATATACATGTACGGGTACATCTTGCTGTTCAATTGCTTGTACAGCGCTTCCACGACACCCTTTACGCTGTAGTCGTACGTCTTGTCGGGCTTGTCGGCGAACGGCTGGAATTTCAGCGCGCCCTCCGCCTCGTACTTGCGGTCTCCGAACTGCTCTCCAAAGCTGGCGATCATGGGCAGCATCCACCCTGACAGCATGATATTGGAGTGGTTGATCGGATCCGGGTTCCACTTCCAGTACCCGATGAGCGACGTTTTCGCCCAGTACCCGCACGTGCGCGGGTCGGTGACGGCGTTTATGCAAAACTCGCGCGCGTGCTTGAGATAGCCGTGAAAATTCGGCAGATATTTCGCCTGAAGCACCATAAGAGCCATGCCGACGACGGAGAATTGGTAGCGGTTATCTGTCAGAACCGGGACCTTGAAGTGGTCGAATTTGCTGAAATCCCCGAAATCGCGCACCGCCGCCTCGAGCAGATACCGCTCCGCGCGAAGTTGATCCTCGCTGAGTTCACGCGGGGAGTCGTCGCTGTACCGCTCCATAATTTCGTCCAGCTCGCGCACCGCCTCGTCGAGCGCGCCGACGCGCTGCGCTCTCGCCTGGGTCATCTGGGCGTACATCTTGCGCACGCGCCGCTCGTAGTCCCCGAAGAGGACGACAGCCGCGGCGGCGGCGAGAATATATCCCCACCAATACGGGGGGATCGCGAACAGAAAATCGACGGGCGTTCCCTTGACCAGCGTCAGCAGTCCGCCCAGCGCCCCGAGCAACCAAAACCCGAATACCCCTACGACGGAGCCGTAAATGTCGAGTATGCGCATCCCGCGCTTTCTCCACAGCCAAAAGCACAGCCCGACGCCCAGCGGCATCGTCAGTGCCCCGCCCGCCGCCATGAGGCCTCCGCCGGGGACGACGAGCCCGAGCCCCGCCGCGATCAGCCACGGCTCAACGGCGGCGCCGGCAAGCTTCAACACAAGCGGCAGAAGACCGACGACGCAGGCGGCCGCGTGTACCGCGCGCCATCCCGCCCCTTTTTTCGCCATGCGGCGGCCGTTGCAGCCCTTCTGCGGCCCCGTCTCCTCTATACGCGGCACCTTCGCATACCGTTCCGCGAGCCGTTCGATGTTCGTTTTCGTGATAGTCTTTTCCATCGCTGCCCCTCTCGCTGTCTTAATTCTGAACGACGAAGATAAATCAATATATGAAATCTATCGCACAAACCTGTCTATTGCAATACCCATTTTGTTCATTTTGCCGAAGTTTCCGCCATATTACGTCAGATTATGACGAACCCGGCGCGCCTCGAAAGCGCCGCACTTCACGGCAAACGGCGCGCCCGCGCAAATCGCAAGGCCCGCGCCCGTCCCCATGAGGCTGCGCACGGGCCGCTTTGTTCTTCAAAAAATGATGAAAATAACGGGTACGCGAACGCTCCCTTCTTGACATTCGGGCACGTTTATGGTAGATTCACCTCGCTGGACTTCGGGTTGAAAGGTGCGGTTGTTGCCGATTATGAAGAGGAGAGTACGCGCACTGATCATTGCCGTCGCGGTCGCGATCGGCGCTCTGGCGTTCCGTGGCGATTCACAGGCGGCGGGGATGCTTGGTTTTACGGCGGTGACCGATACGCTCATGCCGCTGCGCAGCGGCACGCTCCCGACGTATTTCGGCAGCGTACTTTATGTGCCGTACAATATCTTCTCATACGCGGGCGTATACAATACGCGCTCGACAGTCGACAACGTCGCCTGTCTGTACAACGGGCGCAGCAGGCTCGACTTCTACATTGGCTCCGCGACTTATGATCAGGACGGCAAGTTTTTTGACGGCGTCATAGCCCGCTATTCGGGTTCCGTTATTTTCGTGCCGATAAACTTTGTGTGCGAGTTCTTCGGACTGATGTATACCGTGACGCCGCAGGAACCGGCATCGATTTTACGCATAACGTCCTCCGACGCGGTTTACAGCGACAAGACATTTGCCAACCGGTTCAGGAGCCAGATGCGCGAGAGCTACGAAGAGTACACGGGTGCCCGCGAGACGCCTCCCGCCGCGACTCCGACGCAAACGCCTCCCGAGAGCGGGCTCACGCCCACGCCAACCCCGGTGCCGACAGACGAGGATATTACGCTCTATCTGCTTTTCTATGACCTCGGAGGCGGTGCCGCAGACTCCATACTGGACGCGCTGGACGTCTCGGGCTACAGGGGCTGCTTTTTTGTGACCGAAGAAGAGGCGGCGCGGTATCCTGACATCGTAAGGCGCGCCGTGGGCAGCGGGCACGCCATGGGCGTGCTGCTGGGGGACGGAGGATATTCCGAGTACGCCGGGACATCGGAGCTGCTGTTTGAGGCGGCGAAGGTCAAGACCGTCCTTGTAGCGGCGGATACGGCGGAGTCTGTTGATAACGGGCTTGTCTACTGGTGCGCGATCGACGCTTCGCCCGACGAAGTTCCGGCAGACCCGCGCGACGATACCGTCTCGCTGCCCACCTCGAGCGGCGCACGGCAAAACGTCGCGCTCCCTTGCTCCGAGGCGGGCGCGCTCGCCTCGCGCAGCCTGCTCGCGCGCATAGACGAGTACAAATATACCGTCGTCAAGCCCGCCGAGACGGCTGTTCCGCCAGTATAACTTAAATGCGATAATTTAAAATAGATTTATAGCTTGATTTTTCCGTCGGATTGGGGTATCATACTGATTGCGGTTCGGGTGTGATGCTTTCGGGCCGGTGGGGAGGCGTAAAATGGGCGATGACTATGGCAGTGATTTTATAACCTTGACGGACGAGGACGGCAACTCTTTCGAGCTCGAGCATCTCGATACCGTCGAGATGGACGGGAAGCTGTACTTGGCGTTCCTGCCCGCCGACATGGACGAGAACGACGAGGACTACGGCATGGTGATCCTCCGCGCAGGTGAGGAGGACGGGGAGGAAATGCTGCTGACCGTCGACGACGACAAGGAGCTCGAAACGGTCTACGACAAGTTTATGGAGCAGCTATTCGGCGACGCTCCCGAGGATTTTGAGGATTTTGACAGTCCCGGCGAACCGGAGTGACGGCGGCGACCCTGCCCTATTCGTGATAGGTCTGTTAAACCCACATTTCTTATAAGGGACGCCGGATCTCTTTGCGTGAATTGCAGGCCTCCCGGCTTTGCCGGATGTTGGAAGCAGCGAAGTGCAAAGGAGGCGACCCACCTGTACGACGGTGCAGGTTATAAATGGGCTTACACGGTAATGGCGGGGTCATAAATTTGGGACGTCCAAAGTGAAAAAAGTGGATTGGTAGGTAGAAGACAGATTATGGGTAATTCAAAGACAAAGAACGCGGAGGCCCCGGTAGGGGCGAACCGCAGGGAAATGCGTGACTACTATGAGCAGCGGGATCGAAAAAAGACTCGCCGGATCGCGCTGATCATTACGGCGGCGCTGCTCGTGCTTTTCG
>JAISBX010000026.1 GCA_031265965.1 Oscillospiraceae bacterium
GGCAGTCCCTATACTGCGCTCTGGCAATATGTCGCTCGGCGTCAATCTGCTCGCCGAGCTTGTAAAGCGCGCCGCGGCCGCGCTCGGCGCGGACTTCGACATTGAGATCGTGGAGCGCCACCACAACCGCAAGGCCGACGCCCCCAGCGGCACGGCGCTCCTGCTCGCCGACGCCGCCTCGAGCGCGTTCCCGTATGAACCCGAATATATAACGGCGCGCGCCTGTCGGCGCGCGCCGAGAGGCAAACATGAGATAGGAATTTCGTCCGTGCGCGGCGGCACTATAGTGGGCGAGCACGAGGTCGTCTTCGCCGGGCACGACGAGATCATAACGCTTGGGCACTCCGCCCTCTCGCGCGACGTGTTCGCCGTTGGCGCGCTAAAGGCCGCAAAATTCCTCGCGCGCGTAAAATCCCCCGGACTGTACTCCATGACCGACGCGCTGGACGCCTAGCCCTCACGCGCCCCGTCGTCCGGCGGTACGTCCGCCGGCGGCTGCGCGTATTGCCTTACGCGTCCGTATACGTCCGGGCGGAGCACGGCCTCTATCTCAATGTATCCGTCGCGGTACTCCGTGCGCGTGACTCCCCCCTCGCGCGTCAGCGCGTCGACGAGACCGCCCTTGCTGTACGGCAGATGCAGCAGAGCGCGCACGTCCGCGCCTGACAGCAGCTCGCCGATGCGCGCGAGCAATTTATCCACGCCCGCGCCCGTCTTGGCCGATATCTCAACGATATCCTCTCCGCGCGGTATTGCCGCGTCCCGCCCTGTCAGGTCGCATTTATTAAACGCCTCCACGCGCGGCTTCGAGTCGGCGCCGAGGCGCGTGATGAGGTCGTTTACAACGCGCGTCTGCCGCTCCCGCTCCGGGTTAGACGCGTCTATCACATGGATGAGCAGATCCGCAAACTTCAATTCCTCAAGCGTGGCGCCGAACGCGTCTATTAGGTGGTGCGGCAGCTTGTGTATGAAGCCAACGGTGTCGGACAACAGCGCCTCCACGCGGTCGTTGACCCTCATGCGGCGCGTCGTCGTGTCGAGCGTGTCGAACAGGCGGTCGTTCGCTTGGATATCGGCGCTCGTCAGCGCGCCCATCAGCGTCGACTTGCCGGAGTTAGTGTAGCCTACGAGCGCGACTACAGGCAACGCGTTCTTCTCGCGCAATCGCCGCTGGGACGAGCGCACGCGGCGCACGTCTCGCAGCTCTTCCTCCAGCTTGGCTATCTTGCGGCGGATGTGCCGCCTGTCCGTCTCAAGCTGCGTCTCGCCCGGCCCGCGCGTGCCTATCGGCGCGGATGAACCCGTCTGTCTGACGAGATGCGACCACATTCCGGTCAGCCGAGGCAGCAGATACTTGTACTGCGCGAGCTCAACCTGCAGCCGCCCCTCGCGCGACTGCGCGCGCGAGGCGAAGATGTCGAGTATAAGCGTCGACCTGTCTATCACGCGCACACCGAGTTCCTCGCCGAGCGCGCGCGTCTGTGACGGCGACAGTTCGTTGTCGAACACCGCCAGCGTACACTCCTCGGCGTCTATCAGGGACTTGAGTTCTTTCACCTTGCCGTCCCCTATAAACGTGCGCGGATCCGGCGACGACCGCCGCTGAAGCGCGCTTCCCGCGCACACGCCTCCGGCAGTGCGCAGCAGCGACTCCAGCTCGTCCATGCTCTGTTCGTCTGACCGCTCGTCAGGCGCCATGCTGTCGGCGCAGAGCCCCGCTATTACGGCTTTTTCGACGTTATTGCAATCCAAACCGTCTGTTGAACTTGTCAACGCGCCCGCTCGTATCCACCAACTTTTGTTTCCCCGTGTAGAACGGATGGCACTTGGAGCATATTTCGACCTTTATGTCCTTTTTTGTGCTGCCCGTCTCAATGACCTCCCCACAGGCGCACCTTATAGTGGTGGGTCCGTAGCTTGGGTGTATTCCCTCTTTCAAGATTCTCTCACCTCGCTCTAATTATCCGCGCACATAAGCGCGAACACTATCCTAGCATATCGCCGGACAAATTGCAAACATTTTTTCGCCCCCGCGATGTACCACCCCGGCGCTCCGCGCCACCCCTCCAACGGAGGGGAATGGCTCCGCGCGCTCCCCACGCGTCCCTCTAATTGTTAATTGTTAACTGTTAATTGTTAATTGTTAATTGTCCAACGCTCTCCTCAGCAGCGCGGCGGTCTCCGCGCGCGTGGTTATGCCGCGAGGGTCGAAGATGTTGCCGGGGCGGCCTGTCACTATGCCGGTGTCGGCGGCCCATGTCGCGCTCTCGCGCGCCCAGTCCGATACGGCGTCGGCGTCAGCGAACATACTGTACCCTTCGCCGCCTTCGTCCTCGGGGAACCCGCCTATCGCGTTCGCGTAGCGGTACAGTATTGTCGTCATCTCCTGCCTCGTTATCGCCCTGTCAGGCTCGAAGCGCCCGCCGCCCACGCCGAGCACTATCCCCTCGGACACCGCCCACGCCACGGCTTCGGCGTACCACGAATCGGCAGCTACGTCTGTGAACGCCGCGCCGGAGGGCGGCGGGACGTCGTCCCCAACGG
>JAISBX010000099.1 GCA_031265965.1 Oscillospiraceae bacterium
GCGACGCTCCGCCTCAGGCGGTACGTCCCGATCTGCGCCAGCCGCGCGCGCAATTGGTTGCCAATCACAATAATAACGCCCCTTTTCATTGACATAATTTGTCTGTGTCAATAATTGTAGGGCGTTATTATTATGAAAAAAGTCAAACCGCAGTCGTGTCAAGTGTAATAACGCGTCGGGAAATACCCGGAAATATTCTTCTTACCGGAATACGCGCGAAGGCGGCGGCCGGCGAGGGCAAAACCGTCACGTCTCGATGAGCTTGTGCAGTTCCTCCATGAAGGTGTTTATGTCTCTGAACTGGCGGTATACGGAGGCGAAGCGGACGTAGGCCACCTCGTCGAGACGTTTGAGCTTGTCCATGACGAGCTCGCCGATTTTTGAGGACGGGATCTCGCGCTCCAGCGAGTTCTGCAGCTCCTGCTCGATCTCGACGGACGCCGCCTCGAGATCGTTCAGCGATACCGTCCGCTTCTCGCAGGCGCGAAGCATACTCCCGAGCAGCTTCATCCTGTCGAACGTCTGGCGGCTGCGGTCCTTCTTTATCACGACAAGCGGCACCTGCTCGACGGTCTCGAATGTCGTGAACCGTCTCTGGCACGATGCGCACTCGCGGCGGCGCCGGATAGTGGACCCCTCCTCAGCCGGCCGCGAGTCGATGACCCGGCTGTCGGACACTCCGCAATATGGACATTTCATTATAGTTGCTCCTCTCTGAATTTATTCAAACGACACACACATTTGCGCCTCTGCATATGATGTGTTGTAAAGTAACCGCCGGGCGGATCTGACAACGTGATTTGGCCTCGGGTTACACAACCTTTAATCTCAATTTGAGGAGGAAATCAAATGTCAGAAAAAATCACTCCGGGTCCGGTCAGCAGCTCCGCCAGCGTAAAAGAGGCTGTCTGCGTCCACACAAATAAGATATACGACAGTTGCCGGGACAAGGACTGCATCGAGGACCTTCGCCTGTATCTCACCGTGGAGTCGCAGTCGATAGTGGAGAATTCCGTGAACGTCCGCCCGAAAACCGCGCGACTACTCTATGTCGACATCAATGTCGAGACGGTCTCTTTCAACAAGGGGTACTATACGGTCGATATCCGCTACTACTATCTTGTTACGGGGTACGCGTTTACGACCGCGTGTACGCCTGTTGAGATCACGGGGCTCGCGGTGTTTGACAAACGCGTCGTGCTGTTCGGCGGAGACAGCGCCGCCCGCGTGTTCACCTCGAAGGTCTCGGCGTGCGACAGCAACTGCGAGAATGAGCGCTCGGCCTCTCCCACGGCGACTGTCGAGGCGGTGGATCCGATGGTACTGGGCATGAAGCTCGTCGATATGTGCGAGTGCCGGTACGACCAGTCAGCCGTTGCAATACCGGACTGCATATCGGCGATGATACCGGGCGACCTGCATTTCGGGAATTCGCAGCGCCGCGTGTATGTGACGCTCGGACAGTTCTCGATAGTATATCTGGAACGCGACACGCAGCTTCTGATCCCCACATACGATTACTGTATGCCAAGCAAGGAATGCTTGCCTACGCAGGAAGACGATCCGTGCACGCTCTTTTCAAAGATACACTTCCCGGTGGACGATTTCTTCCCGGCCGACGCGCCGAGCCAAAGCCCCGCTCGCTGCGATTGCGAGACTTAGAGCTTTACGCCGGGCCTCGCGCGTCCGCGTCGCGTCTCAGCGGCGCGTGAGGCTCAGGCGGCATTGCTCGATACACGCGCCGTCCTCCGCGCCGTACGCGCGCGCGCGTTCCGTTATGCGTGAGATAAGGCCCGACAGCGTTTTGCCGGGCCCCGCCTCAATAAACGTGTCGATCCCGGCGGCGAGCATATTTTCAATGCTGCGCCGCCACAGCACCGGGCTGCGTATCTGGCGCGTCAGAGTGTCCGCGGCGCCGGAGCCGTAAGGCAGCGCGGACACGTTCGCGTAGACTGGGATCCGGGGCGTTGATATGGAATATTTATCCAATTGCAGTCCGAACGCGGCGGACGCGCCCGCCATAAACGGCGAGTGGAAGCCGCCGCCCGTCGCGAGCGGCATGGTCCGGCCGCCGGCCTCCTTCACGCGGGACTTGAAGGTCTCCAGCACACCGGCGTCTCCCGCGACGACGATCTGGCCCGGACAGTTGAAATTGACCGCGTAGACCCCGTCGATCCCGTCGCACAGGGAGATCACCGTCTCGTCCTCGAGCTTGAGGACAGCGAGCATAGCGGCCGCGCGCTGCTCGGCGGCTTCGCGCATGAGCTCGCCGCGCGCGCACACGAGCCTGAATCCGTCGGAATACGAAAACGCGCCGGAGAACGCGAGCGCCGCGAGCTCGCCCAAAGAGAAGCCCGCGAGCGCGTCCGGCTCTACGCCTGCCTCGCGCAGCGCGGCCGCCGAGGCGAGATCCGCGCAGTACAAGCACGGCTGTGTGTTGTCGGTCCTGAGAAGCTCGTCGTTGCCGCCCTCAAAGCATTGGCGCATTGTGCCGGGGCGTATCGCCTCGGCCATGTCGAATATCTCGCGCGCCGCCGGACTCGTTTCGTACAGCGACTTGCCCATGCCCGCGCGCTGTGCGCCCTGACCGGGGAATACGAACGCTATCCCACCCATGCGCCGGCCCCGTTCAAAACAGCCTCCGCCCCGGACACGAGCTCTCTTATGATCTCGGCCGCCGGCTGCCTCTTTTTTACCATGCCGGCAGCCTGCCCGGCCAAGAAACAGCCCCGCTCCGCGTCGCCCTCGACGGCCGCCAACCGGAGGGCGCCGGCCCCGAGCGCCTCAAGCTCTTCGTCCGGCATGGAGCTGTCGTACTCCGCCTTGAAATACGCGCGTGAAAACGGCGTCTTCAGGCTGCGCACGGGGTGCCCCAGCCGCTTGCCCGTGACAATTGTGGCAATGTCGCTGGCTTTTATTATCTTGTCCTTGAAATTGTCGTGTACGGAACACTCGTCCGCCACGAGGAACCGCGTCCCGACCTGCGCCCCGCAGGCGCCGAGCATGAGCGCGGCGGCGAGCCCGCGGCCGTCCGCGATGCCGCCGGCGGCAATAACGGGAACCGACACGGCGTCCCGCACCTGCGGGACAAGTACGAGAGTGCTCGTGTCGCCCACGTGCCCTCCGCTCTCGCCGCCCTCAGCTATTACGGCGGACGCGCCCGCGCGCTCCACCAGCCTCGCCATCGCGACGGAGGCTACGACGGGCACGACGCGCACGCCGGCGCCGAGCCACAGCTTCATATACTTCGACGGATTGCCGGCGCCCGTCATCACGACGGGTACTCCGCGCTCCGCCGCCGTCCGGGCCACCGCGTCCGCGAACGGGCTCATCAGCATAATATTGACGCCGAACGGTTTGTCGGTGAGACCGCGCGCTATGTCTATCTGCCCGTCCAAGTAGTCCGCGTCGGCGTTCATCGCCGAAATAATGCCCAGCCCGCCGCCGTTTGACACGGCCGCCGCGAGCTTTCCGTCGGATATCCACGCCATGCCGCCCTGAAGGATCGGGTAGTCTATTCCGAGAAGCTCGCAAACAGGTGATTTGATCATGAGCGTTCCGCCGGGCTCACAGCTTGGATTCGACGAAGTCGACGAGCTCGCCGACCGTCCCGAGCTTGCTCTCTATCTCAAGCTCCGTACCCAGCTCCTCCTCGAGCTGCATGACCATTTCCACCGTGTCGAGCGAGTCTATGCCCAAATCCTCGAACGTGCTCGCGCGGCTGATCGAATCCGCCGCGCATCCCAGATGCTCCGCTATTATTGCCGCTATTCTCTCGAAAACCATGATAAAACCTCCAAAAATAATACTGTTTAGTGTATGTTACCACCTTATAACACACGCGGCGCTCGTCAGTCCTCCTCCGAAGCTGCACAGCGCCGCGATGTCGCCGCGTTTAAGTTTGCCGCCCCGGTTCATCTCGTCAAGCAATATCGGTATGCTTGCGGCCGATGTGTTGCCGTATCTGTCGATATTGGAGCAGAACCGTTCCGGCGGGATGTCGAGACGCTTCGCGGCGCCCTCGATGATCCTGATGTTCGCCTGATGGGGCACGACCCACGATATGTCGGCCTGCGTGAGGCCCGCCGCGGCCGTTACGTCCGCTATATCGGTGCAAAACGACGTGACGGCGAATTTGTAAGTCTCGGGGCCGTTCATGTGGACGAACGACGCCTCCGGTTCGAGCTCATAGAACGGCGATTTGTTGTGCCATCTGGGGATCTTTATGACGCCGTCGCCCCCGCGCGCCGTCAGCTTCGACGCCAGATACCCGTCGCCCGCGCCCAGCACCGCCGCCCCCGCGCCGTCTCCGAAGATGACGCACGTCCGCCTGTCGCCCCAGTCGATGAGGCTGCTCATGCGCTCCGCGCCGATGACGAGTATTTTTTCCGCCTTGCGCCTCTCAAAGAATCCAGCGGCGGTATCGAGCATATAGATAAACCCCGAGCACGCGGCGGAGACGTCCATCGCGGGGCAGGTCGCGCCCAGCATTCCCTGTACTGAGCACGCCACGGGCGGGCATATGTTGTCGCCGCTTATGGTCGCGCACAGGATCATATCGAGCTGCCCGGGCTCCACGCCGCTCATCTTCAGCGCGGCTGCCGCGGCCCCATACGCGAGCTGCGCCGTAGATTCCGTCGTACACACCCTGCGCTCCCGCACGCCGACGCGCTGCACTATCCACTCGTCGCTCGTATCGACAAGCTGCGACATCTCTTCGTTTGTCACAACGCGTTCGGGGAGGCGGCGCCCTGTGCCCAACACCCTAAAACTCATTCAAAACCTCCCTTGTGCGCTCTGCGCGAATTGAATATTATATCATGTAGGTAGATATGTCAAGAGCGACTGCCTTGGAATGAATTCGTTTGTCACGGCTTCGCCGTAACAAACGAGATACGAGGGATTGGTTCTCACCGTGCGCGGCTCGCAAAGTGCATGATTCGGGAAATAAATTCCCGAATCGTGCGAAATATAATAATTTTTGCTCTGTCGCACGGAGCGCACTCCGACGCAAAAATTCTTTTCGCCGTAGGCGAAAAGGACGGGGGCGTGTATATGGCTACATACGAATTTATTCCCTTGGCAACTTTGCAGAAATAGTACGGGATACACAGTTTTCTTATTAGACGGATAATTATTGCACACTAACTCATATGGTCACTAGCCCCCATCCACCCAAACGCATCCCACGTCCCCGTTGTTAATTGTTAACTGTTACTTGTTAATTGTTAATTGCTCTATATATTTCGCCAGCTCGCCGACCTTGCGGCAGGCGTAGACCTCCTCGTCCACGGCGCTCACGCC
>JAISBX010000066.1 GCA_031265965.1 Oscillospiraceae bacterium
TTGGGCAACGTCTATTGTCGCCGCGCTGAACACCATCTTCGGCACAGAAGCGTTCACGGCGAGCGGCAGCCCCGTCGCTATAAACGCGGCAAAAGCTATGTTCACTGCGCTTAAACCGAGCGCCAATACCGGTATGCTCGTCGTGACCGAGGGCAACGCGGGCAACGCCACACGCCTGCAGGCCGCCCAAGCTATCTGGGCGCTGTGCGGCGCGTCACTGACGTCTCAGCTCCCCTCCGGCCCATTGCCGGAATTCAACGACACGAGCGACAACGCCGTCCGCTCCCTCGCGGCGCTGGGCATTGTCAACGGCACGGGAAACGGCGTATTCAGCCCTGATCTCTCTATAAACGACACGGAAATTGCCGCCGTAATCTACAACGCATTCATTAAATTGGGCGGCGTCACGCGGGCGAAAGCTATTCTCAATCCGACTTATACGCCGCCGGTCAGCGGAGGTACTGCGACGCCTTCGCCTACTCCAGCGGCGCCGGTCGAGACGGAACCTGCTGCGGATAACGCCGTGTCCGTGAGCTACACGCAGACCGGCAGTACCGTCACGGTGGACCTGCCGGACGAAAAAGTCTCGGAAATCATCGAGAAGGCCACGGACGTTGCGGTGATTGAGCTGTCAAGCGCCGCGGACGCTACGGTAGCGGATGTGCCGATAGCGGCGATCACGAAGATCGCGGACGCGGGGCTCGCCGTCGAAATCGACTTGCCGCAGGGCTCGGTCACTCTGGATACAGACGTCGCCAGTTCAATCGCGGAGCAAGTGGGCGACGGCAACGTCTCTGTGGCGCTTGAACCCGTCGAAGCGTCGTCGTTGAACGAATCGCAGCAATCCGCAGTCGGCGACGCGCCGGTGTTTGATATCTCCATATCCAGCGGCGACACATTTATCACGAGCTTCGACGGCGCGCGCATAACAATAGTGCTGCCGTACACGCTGAAGGCAGGCGAATCGGCGCCGGGAGTCGTGGTCATATACGTCGACGCGAACGGCGCCGCCGAGAGGCTTCCCACCTCTTACAACGCCGACACGGGAAAAGTGACGTTCACCACCGATCACCTGTCGCTGTACGCCATAGCGTATGACGAATCAATTGCCGCCGCGCCTGCGGCCATGCCGTTCACGGACGTGTCCGAATCGGACTGGTTTTACGCGGACGTCGAGTACGCGTACGCGAACGGACTGATGAACGGAACGACGCCGAGCACGTTCGGATCGGAAACACCGGTGACGCGCGCTATGCTCGTGACTATTCTGTACCGGCTTGAGGGCTCGCCCGCAGTTACCGGCGGCGCGTCGTTTGACGACGTGGCGGACGGGCAGTATTACACGGACGCCGTGGCATGGGCGTCCGGAAGCGGGATAGTGACAGGCGTGGGCGGCGGCAGGTTCTCGCCTAATGGCAGTATCACGCGGCAGGACATGGCGGTTATACTCGCGCGCTACGCGGCGTTTAAGGGCAAAACGCTCTCGGCGATGCGCGAAGCCGACGCGTTCACGGACGGCGATGAGATCGCCGATTACGCGCGCGAGGCAGTGACCGCGCTCAACGAAGCGGGCCTTATAAACGGCGCAAACGGCCGCGTCAACCCACGCGGCGAAACGCCCCGCTCACAGGCGGCGGCTCTGCTGCACAGGTATATAGAGGCATAACAAACCACGCAAAACGCACAAGGGGCGCCGGCATAAATCGGCGCCCCTTGTTTTATTCAATTCCACCGAACTACACAAAAAAGTTGTGATTGCCTATCTGTCCGTAGAGCGGTCGGTGCGAGGCCGCCCAGCACTTGGAGTATGCGCTTGAAAAGAAGAGGCTGCCGCCCGCCGTGTTTCCTCCGTCAAGCGCTATTTTCGCAGCAATCACACAATCCTCCGATGGAGTGCGGTTGATCGCGCCGGAGTACGCCGGTGTAAATTGCACACCGTTGCGTTTGTCGAATATAACGCCGTAAACCGTATTCGGGTACATCGGAGAATCGCGCCTGTTAAGGACAACATTGCCTACCGCTATCTTGCCTTGCATAGGTTCTCCCCCGGCTTCCGCGTATATTATGCGCGACAGCCACAGGATATCCTCGCTGTTATAAAAGCTGCCGCCAGATGCAATAACGCCGCTGCCTGTGCGTATATACACCGTCCTGCTCCATCCGCTCCACGTTACCTCCGCGCCAAACGCTACTGCGAGCGTACGTAGCGGAACCAGTGCATCGTCTCCCGCGTCTATACAGCCTGAAGGCATGTACATATACCGCCCATTCGCGACAATATAGCAGTCGCCCGCTCGCACCTCGACCGTCAATCCGGGCGCATAGGCACGTTGCGCCCCGCCTGATGCATGTACGACCACGTCCGCTCCGAGTACGGTGCTGTACTCGCGAAACGACACATACGTCTGGGCTTTGATAATCACCGCATCCGTACGCGTCTTTACCATCGCCCCATCTACGTAAACCGCGACCCTCCCCGAATTTACGGCAACCGCGTCTCCACCCGGCTGCGCAAATATAACAACCGTCAGCACGAGCATCGCTAGTATAGCGGTAAAAATACATTTCTTTAAATTATTCATTGTTATGACCATTCCTTTCAGCTTCACCCCACGCGCAAATAGTTGTGGGACTCGGGCTTGCCCTATCTCAGAGGATACTTGATGCCCTTTTTCATTGGTTACAATAATTTACAAATTATATTTCTATTGACATATTATATGCTTAAAAATTACAAAAATAAACACTTTTTATGACAATTCGTAAAATTTAGCAAACGTGATGTAAATATTCCGCTGCCCTGCTAAAAAAATATGCATAACTGATGAAAAATGTACACGAATTTTGTCGCACACCCTACCCACTTCTAATATATTCAATCCCACCAACCGTCAAAAATCACCTCTGAACGCACCATAGCTGCCACCTACTTTGTTACTGTTCGCTCCCTAGCCGAGCCGCGAAAGGGAAATGGCAAAGAAGAAAGCCACAAAAGATAACAAAAAAGCGGCAACCGAAAACATTGGGATTTCGGCTGCCTTTTTATACAAGGAAATTTTGAATAGAAATGCAAGAGGACGGCACGTCCTCTGACGCGATGAATCGCGTCCCTGTCCCGTTATCCGCCAATCTCCCTGCATTCAAGATAGTAGCGCTTGTCGCGGGCGCGGCCGACGGAGAAACTCTTTTTGGGGAGACAGCCGTGTTTGGCGACCGTCTCGAATACGTCCTGCTTCTGCATGGCGGGCATTATGAAGCTGATGGCGCCTTCCCGCGCCGCCAGCGCGCGTACGGCGCCCTCGCCGTGTATGTAGTCCATTTCGCACCCATTTTCCGCCGTGTAGCCGTCCAAAAAATCCTGGATCAGCTCGAACAGCTCCCCGGCGCTCCCGACGCGGGGCGAAAACGCCCCCTCGCCGCGCGCGTGTACCCAACGGAACGCGGCGCCATCCGGCACGGACGGCGGCAGCGCTTTTTTCAGCGCGCCGAGCAGCGCTTCGGGGTCGGCGCCGAACACCGCCCTGTGTATGGCGTGGATCGCGATGGCGTCGTCGTATATGTTGTTTATCTCGACGAGCGCGTACCGCGCCGGGTGGTTTGCGCCGGCGCCGTGTTTTATCTCATCCCAATGCAGCTTGGCGGCCGCCAGAGAGTGGTTGCCGTCGCCGATCACCATCGCCGGCAAGTCTCCGCCGCCGCGCCCTAACGTCCCGATATCACGCGTGACGGCGCGCGCGTCGTCACCGGCGACGCGCCATCCGCGCACGCGCCCTCCGCCCTCCGTCAGCTCAAAGTCGTAGAGAAGCTCAAGCGCGTCCGTTTTATCAGAAAACCGCTCGATGACACGGCGGTTCCTGTCGCCGATAAACGCCAGCACGTGCGGCAGCTCCAGCGGCGCGAGTCTTCGTACATCGAGCCTAGCGGGCAGCCGCTCCTTCACCGTACGCTCGCTCGCGCGCACGGGCGCGGACGCGCCGGGTTCAAAATCATACGTCTCGAGGTCAATGGCGCCAACAAGGCCACGCCTCACCGCGCCGCCCGAGATCGTCCGCTCCAGATACACCATCGAATCGCGTACGGTCGCAAAGACGCCGCCGCGCAGATATTCAAGCATCCGCACCCGGACGGACGCGGCGGAGGGCTCCATGCCGGCGTGCCCGAGATACGCCTCCGGCACTATCATGTCAAGCGTCGTAGGGGCGCCCGCCGTAAAACGCCGCACGCGCTCCCAGTATCCC
>JAISBX010000079.1 GCA_031265965.1 Oscillospiraceae bacterium
ACGTCGTACTGCTGCCCCACGAAGTTCGGGACCTTTATCATATCCGAGTCCTGTTCCGGAAGCAGCCAATACCGCAGCACGTCGTTCCACATGAACACGCACAGCGCGATGAGGAACACAATTATCGCCAAAACGCCGATGAGCGTGGACGTCTGAGACGCCCTCCTGCGGTTTCCGCGGTATTCGTCCCGCGTCATCTCGGGGCGCTTGGGCGTGTTGGCGCGCCTTCTCTTCACCTCCGAGGACGCCCTGACCGCCAGACCCGTCTGCGGCACTGTTTTTGTCGAGTGCAGATCCTCGCTCTCAGGCTGTATCGCCTCCGAGGCTTCGTAGCTGAAAACTGCGGCGGGGTTCTTGCGGAACTCCTCCAGATCCAGCAGCAGCTCGTCGGCCGTGGCGTAACGGAGCGACAGATCCGCCTCCATCGCGTGCATCGTTATATTCTCAAGCCCCTCCGGGATATCGGGATTGATGTCCCGCGGCATGAGCGGCATCGCGCTGATATGCTGTATGGCGATAGACACCGCGGAATCCCCTACAAACGGCAGATGGCTCGTGAGCATCTCGTACATGACCACGCCCACGGAGTATATGTCGGTGCGCGCGTCGACGTGCCCGCCCTTGGCCTGCTCCGGCGAGATATAGTGTACCGAGCCGAGCGCCTCCTGAGTCAGCGTATTCTGCATCGACAGGAGCTGCGCTATGCCGAAATCCGCCACCTTTACGCTGCCGTCCTTCAATATCATCGTGTTATGCGGCTTGATGTCGCGGTGGATTATGCCCTTCGAGTGCGCGTGGCTGAGCGCCTTTGTTATCTGCGTGGCAAAATGGAGCGACTCCTTCCAGTTGAGCAGCCCCTTCCGGTTTATATACTGCTTTAGCGTTATGCCCTCGATGAGCTCCATGACGATATACTCGATATTGCCGGAACGGCTGACGTCGTACACCGCGACGATGTTCGGGTGCGACAGCATCGCCACCGCCTGCGACTCCGTGTGGAACCGGCGCCTGAACTCCTCGTTGCTCGCCAGCTCCTCCTTTAGTATTTTTACGGCGACGAGCCTGTTGAGCCTGTGGCACCGCGCCTTGTAGACGTACGCCATGCCCCCCGAGCCTATCCTCTCGATGATCTCATACCTGTTATCGAGCATCATACCAATATATTTATCGGCACTGTCCATATACTGTCCCCCAATATCGCCGGAATTCCTGCGCGGGGCGCCCACGCCCCGGCCGCGCCATTAAGTATTTCATTTTTTGAATAGCACCGCCGTCACGTTGTCCGGAGCGCCGCGCGTCAGAGCGATTTCCATCAGACGTCCGCAACTGTCCTCTATGCCGCCGCCATACGTCGTCTCGTAGTATATCTCACGTTCTTCAACTATATTTGAGAGTCCGTCCGAGCACAAGAGCAAATATTCCCCCTCGCGCAGTTCCGGCTCGAATATGTCCGGCATCTCCGATATCCCGGTGCCGAGCGCGCGCGTTATAAGGTTCTTCTTGGGGTGCCCGCGCGCCTCGGCGCGCGTTATGTCTCCCCTGTCCACCATTTCCTCCACTACCGAATGGTCCTTAGTCACCTGCGTAATGCCGTCCCCCGTTATCCTGTACGCCCTGCTGTCCCCGATATTCGCGATCACGCACCGCTCCTGCGTCACGGCGGCGGCCACAAGCGTAGTGCCCATGCCGGCGTACTCGCTCTCCGTCGCGCTCTTGACATACACGACGGCGTTCGCGGCCGCCGCCGCTTTTTCCATGACGTCGGCTATATCCCCGAGCTGCGCGCCGTCCCCTCCGGCCTTGCGCATATACTCCATGAAGCGGTCCACCGCCATGCCGCTGGCGACGTTGCCCGCGCGCGCGCCTCCCATTCCGTCGCATACGACGAACACGGCGACGCTCCGCTCATCGTCCAGCATTACCGAAAACGCGTCTTGATTCTGCCGCCTCACCGCGCCCATGTCTGTCTTTCCGCATATCTCCATAATTTCAGCTCACTTCTCTGTTATCCCGTCCCCGCCGCGCAGTTGCCCGCACGCCGCGTCTATGTCGCCGCCCAGAGAGCGGCGAAAGGTGTAGTTCACGCCGCGCGCGCCGAGTACGCTCTCAAACGCTTTGACGCGCTCCGCCCGCGACGGCCGCAGTCCGCTCTCGCTCACACCGTTGAGTGTTATCAGGTTGAGATGGCTGCCCGTGCGCCCCAGTCTTCCGGCCAGCAGGCGGGCTTGGGCGTCCGTGTCGTTCACGCCGTCTATCAGCGCGTACTCATACGAGACGCGCCTGCCCGTTTTGGCAAAATACCGTCCGGCTGCTTCAAACAGCTTATCCACCCCCACTCCCCTGTTTACCGGCATGAGACGCGAGCGCGTCTCGTCGTCGGGCGCGTGCAATGAGATCGACAACGTCAATTGTAAATTATATTCACCCAGTTTGTCAACTTTTTCTGGCAGGCCGCACGTAGAAAGTGAAATATGCCTCATTCCGACGTTCATTCCGTTCGCGTCGTTGACTATGCTCAAAAAGCGCAGAACGTTGTCGAAATTGTCGAGCGGCTCGCCCATGCCCATCAGCACGATATTCGATATCCGCGCGCCCGAATCCAGCCCGCTGAAAATCACTTGATCGAGCATCTCGGACGCTGTCAGGCTGCGTTTGAGACCTCCGCGCGCCGTCGCGCAGAACGCGCACCCCATGCGGCACCCCGCCTGACTCGACACGCACACCGTATTTCCATGCTTGTACGACATTACAACGCTCTCAACAGCATTGCCGTCCGCCAGTCCCCATAGGTATTTTACCGTGCCGTCCCGCGCGGACACCTGCTTTCGCGTGAGCTCCGGAACCGTGACGTAAAAGCGCCGCGCGAGCGCCGACCGCAGCGTCTTCGGCAGATTTGTCATGCCGCCGAACCCCCGGACGCCGTCCGCCAGCCACTTGAACACCTGGCCCGCCCTGTAGCCCGGAAGCCCCATCGCGCCAAACGCGGACTCCAGCTCGGCGCGCGTCATGGATTTGACGTCCGCGCTCATCGCGACCGCCTCATGCGGCATATAAAGAAGCCGTCCGTCCCGTGTATGTGCGGCCACAGCGTTATCATGCCGGCGGGGGCGGCGCCCAGATCCCCCGGCAGCGTGAAGCCGTCCGCGTAAAAATCGTCCCACCGGCGCAAAAACTCGCCTATGACGTCCGCGTTTTCGCGCGCGAGCACCGTGCATGTGGAGTACACGAGAGTCCCCCCGGGTCTAACATATGAGGCAAGTCCGGATAAAATGTCTAGCTGCGCTCCGGGCAGCGCCTCGGTCTCGCCGGCGCTCTTATACCGTATTTCGGGCTTTCTGCGTATGACACCGAAGCCGGAGCACGGCACGTCCGCGTACACCACGTCCGCCTCCCCCTCCGCGTCCCCGCGCGCAACACGGGCATCTGCGGCGCGCGTACGGATGCTCCCGATACCGAGCCTCCCGACCCCCTCGTCTACCGCCGCGAGCTTCTCCCCGCTTATGTCGCGCGCCTCCACATATCCCGAATCCCCCATCTCTATGGCCGCCGCGAATGCCTTCCCGCCCGGCGAGGCGCACCCGTCGAGCACCTTGCAGCCCGGCGCGGGAGTTCCCGCCAGCGCGGCGGCCGTCGCGGCGGCGTCCTGAACGAATATCAGCCCCGCGCGCAGAGCGTCTATCGCTCCCGGGTCGCCGGCGTTACGAAGCACTAGGCTTCCCGGCAGCACGCCGTGCGGTAAGGTCTCTATCCCCTGCGCCTCGAGCGAGCCTATGACCTCCCGGATATCCGCCTTGAGAGTGTTCACGCGCACCGTCAGCGGCGGCCGCGCGTTGTTCGCCTCCAGCAGCTCCTCCAGCCCCTGCCCCCCCAGCTCCGCGTCGAGCGCGCGGACGAGTTGCTCCGGATGACTGTATTTTAGCGCGAGAGTCTCTATACGCGACGCTCCGCGCGGCTCCGGCAGGGCGTCGAGCGAGTCCGCGAGCTTGCGCAGCACCGCGTTCACAAAGCCCGCGGCGCGCGGGTTGGCGTGGCGCCTCGCGAGCGCGACGCCCTCGTTTACGGCGGCACTTATTGGTATCTTTTCCAAAAATACCAATTGATATGCCGAAAGTCTCAAAATATCCAGTACCTGCGGCTCGATCCGGCGCACGGGCATTGAGGAAAAGGCGCCTATATAGAAATCGCACAGGGCCATATTTTGCAGCACGCCGCGCACGATATTCGTCGCGAGCGCCGCCGCGCGCCCGTCCGCTCTCGCGGCGCGCAGGACGCCGTCGAGCGCGTCCGACGCGAACGTGCCTCTCCGGCGGTACGCGGTCAGCGCGCGCAGCGCCAGCTCGCGTTCACCGGGAGTTCCCGCCGATACTCCGGTCACGCCCGCCCTCCTCCGTCGCCCGTGACGCTGTGTCCGCGCAGATAGTCGCGCGCCGACATCCGCACCCCTCCGGGCGCTTGCAGCTCGGTTATGAGCACGGCGCCGTCGCCGCACGCTATCTCGATACCGTCCGGGCTTTCGCCGAGCACCGCGCCCGGTTCTCCGCGCGCGCTTGCGTCGGCGCGGCGGGCCGCAAACAGCTTCATGCGCGTCCCTCCCAAAATCGCGGCGGCGGCCGGGCGCGGGCACAGCGCCCGTATCTTGCGGACGATCATATCCGCGTTCATGGTCCAATCTATGAGCTCGTCGCCTTTCATGATCGGGGGCGCAAAACTCGCGAGCGCCCCGTCCTGCGGCATACCGCGCGCGCGCCCGCCCGCTATGGCGTCCACCGTATCCGCGAGCAGCTCGCCGCCCATATCACCCAGCCGGTCGTATAACTGCCCGAACGTCTCGTCGGGGCCTATATCCGTCCGCGCCGACATTATTATGTCACCCGCGTCGAGCTCCGGCGCCATAAATATCGACGTGACGCCCGTCACGCGTTCCCCGTTCATTATAGCCCACTGCACGGGCGCCGCGCCGCGGTATTTCGGCAGGAGCGAGCCGTGTATATTCACGCAACCGCGCCCCGGCAGCTCCAGAATATCGGGCGGCAGCAACTTCCCGTACGCCGTCACGGCTATAATCTCCGGCCGCAGCCTCACGAGCGTCTCAAGCGCCCGCCCGTCGCGCAGCGTATCGGGCTGAAATACCTCTATCCCGTTTTGCTCCGCAAGCTCCTTGACGGGGCTCAGCGCGACGCGACGCCCCCTGCCGTTCGGCCTGTCCGGCTGCGTAAACACCCCCGCTATCTCATGCCCCCGCGCGACCAGCGCGCGCAGCGATTTCGCCGCAAAATCCGGCGTACCCATAAAGACGATTCTCAACAGCACCCCTCCAAAAACGCGCCCCTATGCGTGCCGTGCGAACGGCGGCGGGGCGCGATAAATCGCGCCCCTACGATTCGCAAAACGTCAACCTTTGCAGAAGGCCGTCTGTGGATATGTCCACTACTATGTCCCCGTCGGGCGACACGCTCCTGTCGCACTCGACGTCGCTGCCTTGGAGATATCGCCCTATGATCGCCTCGATGTCCGCGTCGTCGGCCTCTATCTCCTCGAAAAACACGTCGCGCATCTGGTTGCCCGAGCACTTGTTGAATATCTCGCGCGTCAGCTCGTAGCGTTTCTTCAAAGCTATGACCATTCCTTTCACCGCCATCCCCCGCCCGTTATCACGCCAATCAGCTCGTCGGCCAATCGGTCGGCGGGGGCACGCTTTACTACCTCGCCTTTTTTGAATACAACGCCGGCGCCCGCGCCGCAGGCTATGCCGTAG
>JAISBX010000157.1 GCA_031265965.1 Oscillospiraceae bacterium
AAAAATACCCTTGAATATGGCATTTTGATGTGTTATAATGCGATAACGGTTTGATTGATTAGAAAGTGAGCGACAGATGAAATTCGCCGATTGGGTTATCAATGGATTTGACAGGCACGCCGCCGTCGGGCTTTGCAAGCACGGCTTGAATCCGCTCGTCTCGGTTTTTCTGGCGTCGCGCGGCGTCTGCGATCCGGCGTCCGCCGACGAATTTATGGATACCGACCTCTCCGCCGTACACGACCCGTTTCTCCTGCGCGATATGGACAAGGCGGTGGAGCGCATAAACGCGGCGATAACAAACGGCGAGCGCGTCGCCGTATACGGCGACTACGACGTCGACGGCATGACCGCCAGCGCGCTCATGGCCGGGTACCTCAAATCGCGCGGCGTCGAGTGCGAGATATACATCCCCGGGCGCAACGAGGAGGGCTACGGCGTCAACCGCCCGGCGCTCGACGCGCTGCATGAACGCGGCGTGTCGCTCGTCGTCACCGTAGACTGCGGCATCACCGCGATCGCCGAGTCCGGATACGCCAAAGCGCTCGGGATCGACCTCGTCATAACGGACCACCACGAGTGCAAGCACGAGCTGCCGGACGCGGCGGCCGTCGTGGATCCCAAGCGCCCCAACTGCCCGTATCCGAACAAGGCGCTGTCCGGCGTGGGCGTGGCGTTCAAGCTCGTGTGCGCGATGGAGAGCGGCTCGACGGCGCTCACGGAGCTGCTGGAGACCTACGGCGACTATGTGGCGATCGGCACGATCGCCGACATAATGCCCGTCGACGGCGAAAACCGCGTCTTGATAAGGCTCGGGCTCGCGGTGCTCAACAAGAAAAACAGGCCCGGCCTGCGCAGTCTGATGGCCGAGGTTTGCAGCGACCGCCGGGAGATAAACACGTCTACCGTGGGCTATATGCTGGCGCCGCGCCTCAACGCCGCGGGGCGCATGGGGCGCACCTCCCTGTCCGTCGACGTGCTCATGACGTGCGACGAGGACGAGGCCGCGCGTCTTACCGCTGAGCTGTGCGAGCTCAACACACAGCGCCGCCAGATAGAATCCGAGATATACGCGCAGGCGTGCGAACTGCTGAAAGAGCGCCCCGCCGGAGAAAAAGGGCCTATAGTGCTGTCCAGCAGGCAGTGGCATCAGGGCGTGCTCGGCATCGTCGCCGCGCGAATGGTGGAGCAGAGCATGTTCCCCGCCATCATGATAGGCGTCGATGAAAACGGCGTCGGGCGCGGCTCGTGCCGCAGCTTCGGCACGTTCCGCATGTACTCCGCGCTCCAGACGTGCGACGATATACTGGAAAATTATGGAGGCCACGAGATGGCCGCCGGCCTCACCATATCCGAGCGCAAAATCGACGAACTCAGGATGCGCCTGCACGACTACTATAATAAACACATCAAAATCGCTCCGACGCCCACCATATACCTCGATTTCGAGGTCGAGCGCCCGGAGCTTTTGCGGCTGGAAAACGTCGCGCAGCTCGAAAAGTGCGAGCCCTTCGGCAACGGCTTCCTGCCGCCGTGCCTGTGCTTCAAGGATGCGCGTCTGGTGTCCATAAACTCCGTCGGCGGCGGGGCGCACTGCCGCATGAAGGTCGAAAAACGCGGCCGGTCGTTCGACTGCATATTCTTTTCAGCCGCGCAGAAATCCGTCGGCGTCTCCGCGGGCGACAGGATAGATCTCGCGTTCGGGCCGCAGGTCAACGAATTCCGCGGCTGGCGCAACGTACAACTGCACGTACTCGACGTGCGCCGGCACCAATGACCGCCATGGACAGTATTTTTGACAGGTACCGGCATCTCGAGAGCGTCATACGAGAATATAACCCCTCAGCCGACGCCTCGCGGATCCGCGAGGCGTTTGAGTATTCAAACGCCGCCCACAGCGGGCAACTGCGCAAGGACGGCTCCCAGTTCATCTCGCACCCTCTGGCGGCGGCCGAGATCGTCGCCGAGATGGGGCTTGACGAGGATTCCGTAATAGCCGCGCTGCTTCACGACTGCATAGAGGACACCGGCGCCACGCACGACGCTATCGCAAAGAAGTTCGGCGGCGACGTGGCCGACATAGTAGAGGGCGTCACAAAGCTGACGCGCGTCACCTACACGAGCAAGGAAGAGGAGCAGATGGAAAATCTGCGCAAGATGCTCATGGCGATGGCTCGCGATATTCGCGTTATTCTCATCAAAATAGCGGACAGACTGCACAATATGCGCACGCTGGAGTATCAGTCCACCGCGAAGCAGTCCGTCAAGGCGCTCGAAACGATGGAGATATACGCCCCCATAGCCCACAGGCTCGGTATGCAAAAGATAAAATGGGAGCTCGAGGATCTGTCGATCCTCTACCTCGACCCGATAGGCTACAAGGAGATAGAGGACGCGCTCTCGGTGCGCCAGCTCAAAAACGACGCGTTTCTTAATTCGATACAGGCTAAAATCTCGGAGCGCTTGGACGAAAACGGCATAGACAACACCGTGTACGGCCGCATAAAGCACATATACAGCATCTACCGCAAGATGTTCAGTCAGAACAAGGAGCTCTCGGAGGTCATGGATCTCTACGCGTTTCGCGTCATAGTTAACGACGTAGCCGACTGCTACAACGTCCTCGGACACATACACGAGATATTCCACCCCATCCCCGGACGGTTCAAGGACTATATCTCCACGCCGAAGCCGAATATGTACCAGAGCCTGCACACCACCGTCATAGGGGGCGACGGCGTGCCGTTCGAGGTCCAGATACGCACGTGGGAGATGCACCGCATAGCGGAGTACGGCGTCGCCGCTCACTGGAAATATAAGGAAGGCGTAGCGGGAAAGGTGTCCGGCGAGGAGAAGTTCGCGTGGGTGCGCCGGCTGCTGGAATCGCAGCAGGACAGCGACGCGCAGGACTTCTTTCAGGCGCTGAAGATAGATATGTTCTCCGACGAGGTGTTCGTGTTCACGCCGCGCGGAGACGTAATAAACCTAACCGCCGGCGCGACGCCCATAGATTTCGCGTACAGCATCCACTCCGCCATCGGCAACAGAATGACGGGCGCTATCGTCAACGGCAGCATAGTGCCCTACAGCCATATACTGCAAAACGGCGACATCGTGGAGGTGCTGACCAGCGGCGCGTCAAAGGGACCGAGCCGCGACTGGCTGAATATCGTGAAAAGCCCCGAGGCCAGAAACAAGATCCGCCAGTGGTTCAAGAAAGAAAAGCGCGAGGAAAACATAGTACACGGCCGCATATCCTTCGAGGCGGAGCTCAGGCGCGCCAACTTCCAGCTCCACGACGTCACGCGCGAGGACGCTCTGCCGCGCGTCCTGAAAAAACTCGGGTTCCCCACGCTGGACGATCTGTTCGCCGCCATAGGCTATGGCGGCCTCACCGCTCAAAAGGCCCTCAACAGGATACGCGAGGACATACGTCAGGTCACGCGCGCAAAGGAGAAGGACGAACGCGAGGCGCAACCGGAGCAGCGCGCGCCCGACGTCAAGCGCAAGCCCACGCGCGGCGTCACCGTGGAGGGCATAGATAGCTGTCTCGTCAAATTCGCCCGCTGCTGTACGCCCGTGCCCGGCGACCCCGTCGTCGGGTTCATCACGCGCGGCTACGGCGTATCCGTCCACAGGGACGACTGCATGAACTACATCAAGGCGTCAAAAAACGCGGAAGAAACGGACAGATGGGTGCGCGTCAGTTGGGCGAACACCGACAGCGACGTCTACCCCACCGCCCTGTCGATCGTCGCGGGCGACCGGCCCGGTCTCGTGGTCGATATAGCGTCCGTACTCAACGCGATGAAAATGCGTATGCTCTCTTTCTCCGCCAAGGACATAGGCGAGAGCCGCGTGGCCGTGTCCGTCACCGTTGAGGTCCGCGACCGCGACGCGCTCGTCTCCGCCATAGCGCGCCTGAC
>JAISBX010000123.1 GCA_031265965.1 Oscillospiraceae bacterium
CGGCGCCGCGATACGCAAGCTGACACAGGCCATGTACAGGCGAGGCTTTAGTTGGGACGCGATAACCGAAGCGAGAAACAGGTACGACGCCGAGGCGGGGGAGACGGACTGATGCGGAAGACTGTGGCGCTCATATCGTTAGGGTGCGCCAAAAATCTCATAAACAGCGAGCAGATGCTGTACCTTCTCGACGAGGCGGGCTACGCGCTCACGGACGAGCCGAACGGCGCCGACGCGGTCGTGGTGAATACGTGCGGGTTTATCGACGCGGCGAAGAGCGAGGCGATAGACGCGATACTGGAGCTGGGCGCCGCGAAGGCTAAGGGGCGCGTGGGGCGCATAGTCGTCGCGGGCTGCTTGGCGCAGCGGTACAAGGCGGAGCTCATGCGGGAGATGCCCGAGATAGACGCCATTGTGGGTACCGGCAGCTACGGCGACATAGTGGAGGCCGTCGGCGCGGAGACCGGCCGGACGTGTTTCCTCGGAGACATCGACGGGAGTGGCGCCGAGACGCGCCGCATAGTGACGTCCCCGGGCCCGTGGGCGTATATAAAGATAGCGGAGGGTTGCGACAACCGCTGCGCGTTCTGCGTGATCCCCGCGATAAGGGGCGCATACCGCAGCAGGACGGCGGAGCGCATAGTGGACGAGGCGCGCGCGCTGGCCGGGCACGGCGCCCGCGAGCTGATACTCGTGGCGCAGGACACCACGCGGTACGGAACGGACATATACGGCGCCCGTGCGCTGCCGGCGCTGCTCACCGAGCTGTGCGCCATAGATACGGTCGGCTGGATAAGGCTCCACTATATGTACCCCGACGCGATAGACGACGCGCTTATCGACGTCATGGCGTCAAACGTGAAGATAGTAAAATATTTCGACATACCGATACAGCACATAAACGACGATATTTTGCGGCGCATGAACAGGCGCTCATCGGGCGCGGATATCAGGGCGCTCATAAGCAAGCTGCGCTCGCGCGTCCCCGGGGCGGTCATAAGAACGAGCCTGATAGCGGGGCTGCCGGGCGAGGGCGAGGCGCAGTTCGAGGAGCTTTGCGACTTTCTGCTGGAATACAAGCTCGAACGCGTCGGGGTGTTCACGTATTCGCCCGAGGAGGGAACCCCGGCCGCGGACATGGAGCGCCCGGACTTCGACACGGCTAACAAGCGCGCCCGGCTGCTCGAGGAGCTCCAGTCGCGCGTAATGGACGGCTATAACGCCGGCCGCGTGGGGGAGCGCTGCACCGCGCTCATAGTCGGCCGGGAGGGCGGCCTGTACGTCGGCCGCAGCTACGCCGAGTCGCCGGAGGTGGACGGGGAGATACTCGTAGAGGGCGAGGGGCCGGCCGTAGGGGACTTCGCGGAGGTCGTGATAACATCAGCCTCCGACGGCCGCGTAATAGCGAAACCGATACAAACCGAGGTGGTGACGGCGTGAATACTCCAAATAAGCTGACGATGCTCAGGATCATATTGATACCCGTGTTTTTGGGCGCGCTGTATATGGGGTTCAACTACGCGGCGCTGGCTATATTTGTGCTGGCGGGCGCGACGGATTTTGCGGACGGGTACATAGCACGCCGGAGCGGGCAGGTGACGGATTTCGGGAAGTTCATGGATCCGCTCGCGGACAAGGTGCTCGTGTTCGCGGCCATGATATGGTTCGTCGAGATGGGCGTCATGCCGGCGTGGGCCGTTTTGATCGTCGTCGTGCGCGAGTTTTCGGTGACGGCGCTGCGGCTCATAGCGGTCGGTAACGGCAGGGTAATAGCGGCGGCGCGTTCGGGCAAGATAAAGACGGCCAGCACGATGTTCTGCCTGACCGTCATGTTTTTCCACGGCAGCATCCCGGAGCTGTACGTGCATATCTGCGTAGCGATCATAACGCTGACGACGATGATATCGGGAATAGAGTACTTTGTAAAAAATAAGGATACGCTCAACTGGGCGAAATAGGACTGGGTGGAATATTTTGGAATTTCAAGCGCTGACTCTTGATCATATCGACGGGCTGAGACCGTTTTTTCTGGGCAACGAGTGCCGGATATGCGACTGCACTATAGGCGGCACGTTTATGTGGAGGGATCTTTTTGAGACGCAGTACGCGGTGGAGGAGGGGGTACTGTACCTGAAGGCGAAGTACCTTACCGGCGACACGGCGTTCGCGCCGCCGCGCGGCGAGGGCGCGTATGAGAGGGCGGCATATGAGCATCTGCTGCGGTACTGCCGCGACAACGGGCTGCGGACGCGCCTGTGCGCGGTTTCCGAGGCGCTGCTGGAGCTGGTGAGCGGGATGTTCCCGGGCGCGCGCTCCGTCACCGACAGGGCGTGGTCGGACTATCTGTACGACGCGGAGAGCATAAGGGGCCTCGCGGGCAGGCGCTACAGCGGACAGCGCAACCATATAAACAAGTTCACGCGCGAGTACCCCGGCTGGACGTTTGAACGCGTCACGGAGGAGAACATAGCGCGGGTGAGAGAGTTTTTTGTAAAATACTCGGCGGAGCACATAAAGGACTACCCCGCCTATAACGAGGGCAACAGGAAGACGATAGAGCTCATAGATAATTTTAGCGCCTACGGCCAGCTCGGCGGCGCGCTGTGCGTAGATGGACAGATAGCGGGCGCGTCGTTCGGGGAGCGCGTAGGCGACACGCTGTTCGTACACGTCGAAAAAGCGGATACAAATTTTCAGGGCTCATACCCCATGCTCGTGAACCAATTTGCCGGAGCGTTCGCGGACGGAGATGTTATGTACATAAACAGAGAGGAAGACGACGGCGTGGAGGGGCTGCGCACCTCGAAGCTGTCGTATCATCCCACGGCGCTGCTGGACAAATATGTGGTCGAATTGGACTAAGACAATAGGAGTGATAACCGCTTGAGACAGATCGACAAGGTGTACGACCCCAAGAGCGTGGAAAACAAAATCTATAAGCTGTGGCTGGACGGGGGGTATTTCCACGCGGAGCCGGATCCGGCGAAAAAGCCGTTTTCCATAGTCATACCGCCGCCGAACGTCACGGGGCAGCTCCACCTCGGCCACGCGCTGGACAACACTATCCAAGACGT
>JAISBX010000060.1 GCA_031265965.1 Oscillospiraceae bacterium
CATTCCGACGTCCGCAGTATAACGGACGTCTTGCCGGACGACGGCGGACCGGCCACGGTGATCATTTTCATATTACGGCGGTTTCCTTTCGTTACAAGGCGGTCGCGCAAGCGCGGCAAGGCGCGTCCAGCATACGGATTTTATCATATTTCATACCCGCTGTCCACCGTGCCGCAGTTTTTCACCTTTACATTAAGCGTCTCATATGTTATTAATACTAGTGAGGTGGATGGCGTGAACAAAGAAAATGAGCGGCTTGCGATGCGGGTGTCGCGGAACAGTATTATCGGCAATGTGTCGCTCTCGGCTTTTAAGCTGTTTGCGGGCGTGGCGGCGCATTCGGCGGCCATGATCTCCGACGCGGTGCACAGCCTGTCGGACGTGCTGAGCACTGTTATAGTTATGGTAGGGTTGAAGCAGGCGGGCCGGAAGGCGGACAGGGAGCACCCTTACGGGCACGAGAGAATGGAGTGCGTCGCGGCGATCATACTCGCGGCGATACTTTGCGCGACAGGTATCGGCATCGGTTACGCCGGCGTCCGGAGGATCGTTGCGGGCAATTATGGCGAGTATGCGATCCCCGGCGCGCTGGCGCTCGTAGCAGCCGCGGTTTCGATCATAGTTAAGGAGAGCATGTATTGGTACACGCGCGCCGCCGCGAAGCGGATCGGATCCGGAGCGCTGATGGCCGACGCGTGGCACCACCGCTCCGACGCGCTGTCCTCGGTGGGAAGCCTCGCGGGGATCGCCGGAGCCAGACTGGGATTTCCCGCGCTGGACTCGGCGGCTAGCGTTGTGATCTGCCTGTTCATAGTAAAAACGGCGTTTGACATTTTCAAAGACGCAATAGGGAAAATGACCGACAGGGCCTGCGACGACGCGACGATAGCGGAGCTGTACGAGGTCATCATTCGGCAGAACGGTGTCTCCGGGGTCGATATGCTAAGGACGAGACTGTTCGGAGAGAAGATATATATCGACGTGGAGATAAGCGCGGACGGAGACGCGCCGCTGCACGTCACGCACGACATCGCGCACCGCGTACACGACAGCATAGAGCACAGCTTCCCGCGGGTGAAGCACTGTATGGTACACGTAAATCCCGCAGGTGAGCGCACCGAATCCGCAGATGAGCCGTAGGAATGCCACCGCGAATCATTTTGATTGAATTTGATCTATTTTTTACTTGAAATATTTCTGTATATGTGATATATTTTTGTTGGATAGGTACAAAAATAATCTTGTACAGGAGTGTGATTGTGCATATGACCAATTCTGCCGCATCCTTGGATCTGAAACGGGTACCATTTAGCCGAAAGCACGCAAATTACATGGTATTTGCGGAGGACGGCCGCGACGGAGAGAATATCTCCCCCGGCCTGTATTTCGCCAGCACCGCCGAGGGCACGGCGGTGCGCCGGAGAGGGCTCGTAGACATAGTGCCGAGTTTTAACGGGGAACCGCTGCCGGACACCTATTCGGCGACGCCGTCGCTGCTTAAGATCGACACGGACAAGGGGAGCGTGAGCCTTGTGTTCGACACGGCAAACACTCTGCGTATCAGCGGGAAAGGCGTAGGAGTGCGGCTGTACGTAAAAATCCCCTTCCTGTCGATGATGGGCGCGCAGCTCCTGCCGAGCGGGGTGGTGGATTTCAATCTGCGCAGCATTCAGCCCGGCGGAGGCGTGTTCTTCTTCAAGCAGTTAAAGGGCAATATCACGCTGGACGCGAAGTTCGACCCGCTGCTCAACGGTCCGGAATATATCAAGGCGGAGCTGCTGCCGGATGAGAGCGGCGAATTTGAGACGGCGGGATACTCGATGAGCCCGGACGAGTGGGGGTACATAGATTACAAGCCGATAGACGACGTTATCGCCGAGACGGACGCGGATTTCAGCGCGTTCATCGCAAAGCTGCCCGCCGTCGGAGAGAGTTGGCGCGAGCTCGCGCGGATCTGCGGGTATACGCTCTGGATACACCTCAAGGAAAAGACTTCAATGCCGGAATACAACCACCTGACGGCCGGCGCCGTGTACACAAACCGGTTGCTCAACGGCTCGGCGGTCTCCTTTGAGCAGCCGCTGTACGCCATGACGCTCGCGGACGCCGCGGACGCGGTGCGGCTCATAGGAAACGCGTTCGGCTATATGCGCGGCGGGATGCTCCCGACAAACGTGTCGAACGCCGAGGTGTTTTATCAGGCGTTCCCGCCCGTACACGGCGCGGCGCTCGGCGCCATCGGGGAGCGCGGCCTTGAATCCGTCGGCGCGGACGTCCTGCGCAAGCTGTACGACGACATGGCCGAACACTATACGTGGTGGGTGAACACGCACAGCCGGAAGCCGGGACATTTCTCGTACAACGAGCGTAGCGAATACGCGTTTAAGGGCTCGTCCTACGGCACGCTCCCGTTCCCGCTGGAGGCGCCGGATCTGTACGCGTATCTCATCAGGTACGCCGAGGCGCTCGAAACGCTCGCGGGCGCCGTGGGAAACGGAGAGGAGAGCAAGTGGAGCGCGGTCTCGCGGGAGCTGACGCGTTCGCTGTTAGAGCTCTGGGACGGCGAGCGCTTCGTGTGCAAGGACGCGCTGAGCGGTCAGACGCACGCGACCGGGAGCGTGTTCGCGTATATCCCCGTCATACTCGGGAAAAATCTGCCCGCGGACGTTCTGGCGAAGCTCGTCGCCGGGCTCGCGTGCGAGGAGACGTTCCTCGGCGCTTACGGGCTGCGCTCCGAGAGCAAAAAGAGCCCGTACTACAGCCCGGAGGCCGCCGGCAGGGGGGCCGTCGACGCGGCGCTTCAGTTGCTGCTGATAGGAGGGCTGTTCGACGCCGGCGCGCTCGACGAGGCGGCCGGGGCGGCGGAGCGTTTTCTGTCGGCCGCGCGGCAATTCGGCGCCCGGGATATGTTCGTGCCCGAGGGCGGGCAGCCGATCCGCAGACCGGGAGACGACTACAACGCGCTCGGCAGCGCCGCCGTACTGTATCTGGCGCACAAACTGCATACGCTCTGACGTAAGGCGAGAGGGGATGGTCGTAGATCATGTTTGGGACATATGAGAAGCACACGCTGCGGCGGGCGGCGTTTTCACGCGAGGGGAACTTCTGGACACTGTACGAGGACTTCAGGGAGCCTATTCTTGGCGTGACCGTCAGCAAGGACGGCACGTTCATAGAGCATCGGAGCAACGTGTTTTTGCTGTACCCGACGTACGGCGGCGAGGTGATCCCGTACACGTATTTCGCGGATATTTCGCACCTGCGGATGGATACGGACAGGGGCTCGGTGGAGTTTTGCATGGACGCAGGAGACCAGCTTCGCATACGCGGAAACGGCGTCGGGCTGCGCCTCGTGCTGCGCGCCGAGGAGCCGTTCGGGAGCTGCGCCGGGTGCGGCGGGATATATCCCACGCCGGACGGCGCGTGGGAGGCGGACATGGGCAAATCCGGAAAGATGCTGTTCGTGCCGCTGGCGGGCGGGCTCGACGTGACGAGCCCGTGGAATTGGGAGGAGGGCGTGTATGAAAAGGTACACATAGACCTCGTCCCCGCCCCGGATACGGGCGTATTTGAGACCGCGGTACACGAGCACAACGATTACAGGCTCAGGCTCCCCGGGTATCCGGCTTTTAACAGCGTGAAGGCCGGGTCGCAGGCGGCGTACGACAAATACGTCAACGGATTTTTGCGCAAGCCCGCGAAGGGCTGGGAGGATTTCTTCAAATACTGCACATACGTAACGTGGTCGCACAGGACGGGTATACAGGGCAAATTCTTCGACACCATGGTGTTCATGCACCTTATCTGGGCCAACTACGCCATGTCGTGGCAGCAGAGCTACAACGCGCTGCCGATGATAGGGGACCCGCGCGAGGCGTGGCGGCTCATAAAGCTGCTGTTCCACTATCAGGTTCCGAACGGGCAGCTCCCGGCGAGCATCAACTACAACACGGTGGGCGTGGGCGGTATGCAGCCGGCGTTCCAGGCGCTCGCGCTCGACTGGGTGATCAGCGAATGCGGCGACGATTTCCTCACGAGCGAGGAATGCGAGCTTATGTACCCCAAGTTCAAAAAATGGCTCAATTTCTGGCTCACGATGCGGAACGCCGGGCACGGCGACGACCGCGTATTCATATTCTCGGCGCACGAATCGGGCTGGGACGATCTGTCGCTGTACAACGAGGGCTTCCCGATAGAGACGCCGGATCTTTTCGCGTATATGATAATGCTTATGGACGGCTGCTCGCGCATGGCGCGCAAGTTAGGCAAGACAGACGAGGCGGACGACTGGGCGGGCCGGTCGAAGCGGCTCCTGAACACGCTCGTGACGGAGCTGTGGGACGGCGACTCGTTCGTGGGATACCTGACAGTGTCCGGGAAGCGCGTAAAATGCAAGAGCCTGGCCATGTTTCAGGCGCTCGTGCTCGGGAAGGACAGACTGCCGCGGGAGATCATCGACAGGCTCGCCGAGGAGGTCATGAAGCCGGAGTACCTGACGGACATAGGGCTCGTGACGGAGAGCTTGGAGAGCCCGTACTGCCATTTCGGGTACAATTTTGTGCTGGGGCGCGTCGTCACGCCGTGCAATATGCTCACGGCGATGGGGCTGTACCGCTGCGGGAAGCGCGAGCAGGCGCGTGAGATCAGCCGCCGCGTGTGCCAAAATCTCTATGACAACGGGATAATTCTCGGCTTCGCGCCGTCCGACACTGAGCCGACGACGGGCGAGCCGGTCGAGACCTGGCCGAATCCGACGGGCTCCGACGGGTGGTCGTGGACCTCGTGGGCGGCCTCAAGCGCGATAGTGATGCTCACGGCGATAATGCCGGAGGATGAATAATTAATTGGGAGGACGCGACTATGCTCGAACCTAAGAACTTTGTGGATCTGCTCGACGCCCCGTATTCGCGGCGGGGTTCCTACATGGCGTTTGCCAACTCGCCGAACGGTGAGAATCTGTACGGAAAGAGCACGCTGTGGCTGTGCAACTGCCGCATACTCGGCGGCGCCATGAGCAATCTCGACAAGCCGAACGGCTTCCGTCAAGTGCGCCTAGACGCCGTAAAGGACGGCGTGGCGCTGCCGTGCGTGATCTCTACGACGCAATCCGAGGTCATACTCGAAACGCGGCACGGTTCGATACGCTTCTGCATAGGCGAGCGCAAGCTCGTCATGGCGCGCTCCGACGACGGCCTGACGCTGCGCGTAACGCCGACGCCGGCCTTCATGTCGCCCGCGTCCGTGAATATGATGGACTCGGGGCGCCGCCTTATAGACTTCGGAGTGACGCACATCGTCGTGACTCCGCTCACGGGAGAGCTAGCGGCGTCGCACGCTTTTCTGGACATGGCGCCGGACGCCAGCGGCGTCATGCAGGCCGCGTTCGAGGAATTTCTTATAGACCCCGTGCTGCGCGGCGTCGGGGACTACCCGTCGTATGAGACGTGCGTCAAGTCGGTCGAGGACGACCTGAACGAGTTCTGCGCGCGGGTCATGCCGAGCCTGCCGGGCGAGTACGAGTCGATGAGGCTGCCGGCGCTCTGGCACACGTGGAGCATGATAGTGCTCCCTGACGGCGAATCGGATTACAAGCGTCCGATGGTAAAAATGATGCACAGCCTGTTCGAGGGAGCGTTCGTCTGGCAGCAGCCGATGCAGGCGATCTGGCTGTCAAACGATCCGGAGCTGTCGTGGCAGGTGTTCATATCCGGCTTTGACAACCTCGACGCGAACGGGCGCATGGTCGACGGGCTCGGGTTCCGCGCGAGCGTCGGCGGGCTGGGGCTCAAACCGCCGGTACACGGCGCCGCGCTGATGTGGCTGCTCGACCGCGATATATACAAGGACGTGCCGGACGCCGAGTGGGAGCCCGTCTACGAGGGGCTGATAACGTGGACTAACTATTTCCTGAATTTCCGGGACAGGGACGGCGACGGCGTCGCGGAGTTTCAGTCTCTGCTAGAGACGGGCTGGGAGGACGCGCCGTACTACAATAACGGCTTCCCGTGCGCCAGCCCGGATCTCAACGCACTGCTCGCGCTCCAGATGGAGGCGGTCGCGCGTTTGGGCAGGAAGCTCGGGAAACCGGCCGCCGAGTCCGACGGCTGGGAGAAGAAATCAAAAGAGCTGATAGGCAAGTTGATAGCGAAATTCTGGGACGGCGAGCGCTGGTTCGCGTACAATGCCGAGACGGGCGTCAAGTCCTCGTCGGCGACGGTCTCGCTGTACGTCCCGCTCATTTTGGGCAAGCGCTTACCGCAGGACATAATCGACAAGAGCATCGCTTTCATGTTCGGGCCCGACGGCTTCAACACGCCGTACGGTCTGGCGAGCGAGGGGCTGACGAGCGACTACTTCCACCACGGCTTCACGCAGGGCTGCGTCATTACGCCCGCCCAGCTCCTGTTCGTGCTAGCGTTCGAGGCGTGCGGGCGCCCGGACCTCGCGAAGACAGTGGCGCAAGGCTACTGCACGGCGCTGCGCAAGCACGGCTTCGTACACATAACAAACCCGCTAAACGGCCACTGCGACAGGAGCCTGACCGCCTGGGGCGAGCCCGG
>JAISBX010000164.1 GCA_031265965.1 Oscillospiraceae bacterium
ATGGAACCTTTGACTCAGTCGTGAATATACTGTCGTAGAGGCGGCAGTGCCCGGCAGTACGCAACGACTGAATAATGAGGTTTTTTTATGAACAGTGATCGTATCGACGACATGGGCAAGTATTTTGACGAACGCACCGCGGAGAAGCTCGGCGGGAAAATCGACGGGCTGGACGGCATTTTGGACACGCCCGACGCGCGCGCCGTTAAGAAGAAGCTCGAAAACAGTAAGCTCGACATAGTGTCAGCCATAACTAACGGCGACGACGACGCCATACGCGCCGCGTTTACCGACATTGTGAGCACGCGCGAGGGCGCCAGGCTCGTCAGCAAACTGCGCGACATGTTGAAATAAGTCCCGCTCACGGGACGGGTATGAGACGAGTAACGGAGGTGCGGTATGGCGGAATTTGAAGATAAGCTCAATGAGATACTCTCGTCGCCGGAGCAGATGGGGAAGATCATGGAGATGGCGCGGAGTTTCTCCGGGGGAAGCGCGCAGACCGCGAGCCCCGCCGCCGGGGCCGAGGAGGGCGGTAACGTGGGCGCCGCCACAGGCGCGGACGCTCTGGATCCCCGACTGTTCGGAATGCTGACGCGCGTGATGGGCGCCTACTCGACCGCCGGCGGCGACGACAAGAGCGCGCTTCTCGGCGCGATAAGCCCGTACCTCGATAACAGCAGGCGCGCATACATGGAGCAGGCGGTACAAATGGTCAAATTTACGCGTCTGGCAAGGGCGGCAATATCCGAATTCTCCGAAAACGAGTAACTGGCGCGGCGAGCGGCGAAAGGAATGGTCATTAGCGATGTATAACAGGTACGTAGGCAACACAGGCAGATATTACCGCGTGGACGACCCGCAGACGCCGGGTCCGGAGCGCGCGGAGCCCGCCCGGACGGAGCGCCGCGGCGCGGCGCCGCGGATAGTAACGCCGTTCGCGGCGCGCCCGGCGGAGGGGCTCCGCAAGCGGATAAGCATAGCCGGGATAGATATCGAGCTGAGCGACCTCATACTCCTTCTCATGCTGTTCCTGCTGTTCATAGACAGCGGAGACGAGGAATTTCTTATGATCTTGGGATTCTTGGCGCTCACTATCTTCAAAAAATGACGCGCGCAGCACCGCGTCACTCTTCGCCGGACGGGAGCGCGCTGCGCCCGTCCGGAAGGGCGAAAGCCTGCGGGTTCTGTTCCCCGACGCTGCACGCGCCCGTGGTCATCTTGTATATCAGCGTATCGCCGTCGTACTCCTCGGCGCCCATTACGAGCCCGAGCTCCGGAGAGATGTAGCAGCGCGTAGTGTAGCCGAGCTCGCCGGAGCGGAACTCCGCGAAGATGCACCGCGAGCCGCCGTACTCCACGTAGCCCGCGTCCGTTATGCCGCCGGGGCCGAGGCCGAGGATGTCCTCGTAGGTTATGAGCATTTGATATTCGTCCGCCGTGCGTCTGGCGTCTCCGTCCGAACCGCGCGCGCCCTCATACGGCGCCGTGTCGCCCTCGTACCATATGTACAGCTTGTCGCCTGTGACCACTATATTTTTCGCGTCGCCCTCCGTCACGCTCCTCATGGACGAGACCCCGCCCATGACGGTTACGCCGATGTTGTATACGGCGTTGCCGCCGGTCCAGAACGTCTCGACCATTATATCGCGCGAATACGACTCCGGCCGCCGGAGCCGCCTTATCACGTCCTGCACATTGCCGGAGGTGACCGTGACGAGTCTGGCGCCGCTGTGCGCGCTTTCCTCCGCGTCGCCCGTCTGCTGGGGCGGGCTGTCCTGCGCGTCCGGCAGGCTGAATTCGCGCTGCCCGTGCAGCAGCAGGGAGTACAGCGCCGAAATGCCCATGAGCAGAGCGATAAACAGCACGCCGCCCAGAGCGACGATAAACATACGTCTAGTGCTCACTGTCGTCCTTCACATCCGCGCCCGCGTCGTCCGCTTCCGCTTCTGTCTCCGGCTCCGTTTCATCGTCCCCGGAGCCCTCGGCCTGACCGTCGCGCGTACGGGCGTCCTTCCGCGTCGTCTTCAGGATGAACGCGCCGACCGCCGCCGCGACGGCAAAAGCCAGCAGAAATATCAGCGCCTTCATCTCGCCGCTCGCCGTGCTGACGACCGCCGCCAGCCCGAGCACCGTGCTGACGCAGTACAGTATGGCGACGGCCTGCTTTTGTGTCAGACCCATGTCGATGAGCCTGTGGTGTACGTGCCCCCTGTCGGACTCCCACGGCTTCTGGCCGTGAAGCACGCGCCTGAACGTGTTGAATACAACGTCGAAGATCGGCAGCGCGAGTATGAGGAACGGCGCCGCGAACGAGACTATCGCGTAGAACTTGAACAGCCCTATTATGGACATGGTGGACAGGACGTATCCCAGCAGCAGCGCCCCCGTGTCGCCCGCGAATATCTTCGCCGGGTTCATGTTATACGGCATGAACCCGATGCACGCGCCCGCGAGTGCCGCCATGACTATAGCGGTGTTGCCGTTGGATACGAGCAGCGCTATCACGAGCATCGCCACCGACGCTATCCCGGAGACTCCCACGGACAGCCCGTCCAAACCGTCGATCCAGTTGACCGCGTTAGTTATGGCTACTATCCATATGACCGTGAAAGGCACCGCCATCCAGCCCAGATGCAAAAATTCCGCGTCCGCCATGACGATAGGGTTTGACAAAATATCTATGACGATGCCGTGCGCCACCGCCACTATGGCCGCCGCGGTCTGCGCGACGAATTTTATCCACGGCTTGAGGTCGAGTATGTCGTCGATGGCGCCGACTATAACGACTATGACGCTGCCCAGCAGCACGCCCTGTATCTGGCGGTTTACGTCCGCGAAAAACACTACGCTTAGTATAAAGCCGAGGAAAATAGCCAATCCGCCCTGCCGCGGGATCGGGTGGTCGTGCATTCTGCGGTTATCCCTCGGCACGTCCATCGCGCCGACGCGCTTGGCGAAGCGCTTCACCACAGGCGTCGCCGCGAAGCTCATTACGAGCGCCGCGACGAGCGAAACGAGCACCTTGACTATTACGTCCAAATCTATTGGCATAGCTTACCTCTTGTATCCCTTGCAATTGCAATATTGCCGCGCGGCGGCTTATCGTTCGACGAAGCCGAGCTTTTTGTACACCTTGCGCAGCGTGCGCCCGGCCGTCGCGGACGCTCTCTGCGCGCCTTTTTTGTATATTTCGGCGAGATAGTCCTTGTTCTTCATAAGATCCTCCGCGCGCTCGCGGATGGGGCGCAGCGTCTCCGCGACGGCCTCGCCGACGGCCAGCTTGAAGTCGCCGTAGCCGCGCCCCGCGAATTCCGT
>JAISBX010000167.1 GCA_031265965.1 Oscillospiraceae bacterium
TATTAAATTGCTTGACATGTCCGCGATACGGATGTACAATGACGTCACATCATAAAGAATGGAGGTGTGTTGATCACTATGCCTGCTAACGTCTGGTTTTACATAATTGGCATTATTATTGTTGTAGTAATGATGATTATAGCGTTTTTTTTCGGCATTACGTACCGCAAACGGGTTTCCGAGCGAGAGATACAGAGCGCGGAAGAAAAAGCAAAGAAAATTATTAACGACTCGATAAAAGCTGCCGAAGGAAAAAAACGGGAAGCCCTGCTCGAGGCAAAGGAAGAGATACACAAAAACCGCAGCGAATACGAGAGCGAAGTGAAGGAACAGCGCTCGGAGATCCAAAAACAGGAACGCAGATTACAGCAAAAAGAAGAATCGCTCCAGCAAAAGGAATCAACGCTCGACAAGAAGACGGACTCGCTGGAAAAGAAAAACGATCAGCTTGCGGACAAGCTCGCCGCGTTGGACAAGACCCAGGAGGAGATAAACGCCGCCAAACGCAGTCAACTGGAGATGCTTGAGAAAATTTCGGGATACACCGCGGAGGACGCGAAAAATTACCTCATTAAAAATCTCGAATCGGAAGTGACCCATGAGGCCGCGATGAAGATCAAGGACATCGAGGAGCGATACCGCGACGAGGCCGACCAGAAAGCGAAGGAGCTCGTATCGCTGGCCATACAGCGCTGCGCGTCGGATCATGTTGTGGAGGCGACAGTGTCCGTGGTACCGCTGCCCAACGACGATATGAAGGGCCGCATCATCGGCCGGGAGGGGCGCAATATACGCGCGATCGAGACCCTCACCGGCATCGACCTGATCATCGACGACACCCCGGAGACGATAACGCTGTCCGGGTTTGACCCCGTGCGCCGCGAGGTGGCGCGCATAACGCTGGAAAAGCTCATACTCGACGGACGCATACACCCCGCCCGCATTGAGGAGATGTTTGAAAAAGCGAAGCGGGAGGTGGACGCGACGATCAAGGCCGAGGGCGAGCGCGCCACGTTTGAGACCGGCGTACACGGGCTGAATCCGGAGATCGTCAAGCTGCTCGGGCGTATGCGGTACCGCACAAGCTACGGGCAGAATGTTCTCAACCACTCGATCGAAGTCGCGCATATAGCCGGCCTGCTCGCCGCGGAACTGGGCGTCGACGTGATGCTCGCCAAGCGCGCCGGGCTGCTGCACGACATCGGCAAGTCCATAGACCGCGACGCGGAGGGGAGCCACGTCACGCTGGGCGTCGACATCGCCAGAAAGTTCAAGGAGAGCGAGGCGGTGATCCACGCCATCCACGCGCACCACGGCGACGTAGAGGCGAAGACGATAGTGGCCTGCCTCGTTCAGGCGGCGGATACCATCTCGGCCGCCCGCCCCGGCGCGAGGCGCGAGAATATCGAGAGCTATGTAAAACGCCTCGAAAATTTGGAAGCAATTTCCAAAGCGTTCAAAGGCGTCGGGGAGTCATACGCGATACAGGCCGGGCGCGAGATACGCATCATTGTCAAGCCCGAGGAGATATCCGAGGATGAGATGATAATACTTGCGCGCGAGATCGCGAAAAAAATCGAGAGCGACATGGAATACCCCGGCCAGATAAAGGTGAACCTGATACGCGAGACAAAGGCTATAGAATACGCGCGGTAATTGTACCGCGCGTATTCCACAGCGTGTTATTTTCCGCGCGCGGTCCTCTGGGTCTATACGTCCGCGTAGTCGCTGTACTCGGTTTTCTTGCGGACGGGGTGGGAGTTGCCGCTCAACTTATCCAAGACGGAGTCGCTCACCGACGTGAAAAAGTCGACGATCTCATTCTTAAAAACGGCGATCGCCACAACTGCGGCGAGCACCGTCACGGCCGCTCCCACCGCGTAGAGTATAAGTCTGTACCCTCTCATTTCAGCCTCCTGTGATTCGTTTTGTATTTTCGCTGTACACAAGACGTATTCTATAGTATCCGCGGGCAAATGGCAAGAGTTTTTTAATTCGGGCAAATTCGGGCGAAATGGCGGAAGGGATGTGAGGATATGGAGGTGGGCTCGTTTTACGGGGCGCTCAAGGCAAATCCGATCATAGCGGCGGTCAAGAGTGCGGAGGGGCTGAGCGGATGCCTCAAGTCGGACTGCGGGATAGTTTTCGTGCTGTTCGGCGATATTCTGAGCATAGCGGACCATGTCCGGCGGATAAAGGACGCGCAAAAGCTCGCGGTCGTGCATATAGACCTTATAGACGGGCTGTCCCCGAAGGAGGTGTCGGTCAGGTTCATGCGGGACAGCACGGCGGCCGACGGCATAATCAGCACGCGCCAGCCGCTCATCAGCTCCGCGAAGGACTTGGGGCTTCTGACGGTGCATAGATTTTTTATACTGGACTCGATAGCTCTCTCAAACGTGGAAAAACAGATGCGCGGCGGCCGGGCCGACGTAGTTGAGATACTTCCCGGATGTATGCCAAAGGTGATAAGCCGTCTCGTTAAGAAGATCGACGTGCCTCTCATCGCGGGCGGCCTGATATCCGACGGCGAAGACGCCGCCGCGGCGCTTGCCGCCGGAGCCTCCGCCATATCGACGACAAATCCGGAGGTATGGTTCAAATAATTCGTTTGAAATGGCGCTTTGCGCCGTTCAAAGTATAAGCGGACGCAGAATACCAAGAATGTAAGGGGTGTATTTTAGTAATATGACATATACATCGGACGCTATCCGTAACATCGCGCTTCTCGGGCACGGGGGCAACGGGAAGACAAGTCTGGCTGAGAGTATGCTTTTCCTGACGGGTGCCGTTGACAGGTTGGGCAGAGCGGCGGACGGGAATATGGCGGGTGACTCGGACACTGAGGAGATCAAGCGCAAGATAAGCATCGCGCTGGCGACGCTCTCGGCGGACTACCGCGGGAGCAAGATAAACATCCTCGACACGCCCGGATACTTCGATTTCGCAGGGGAGGTCGTCGAGGCACTGCGAGTCGCCGAGGGTGGGGTCATCGTCTGCGGCTCCAAGGACGGCGTGACCGTGGGGCTCGAAAAGTCTTACAAATATCTCAACGACAGGAAACTGCCGCGGGCGTTTTACGTGTCGAAAATCGATGAGGAAAACGGAAGCTTTGAAGCCGTGTACGGCGCGCTGAGAGAGAAGTACGGCGCGTCGGTGTGCCCGATGGTGGCGCCGATAACCGGCGGCGGCGGGAAAATCGAGGGGCTCGTAGACCTCATCAGCCACAAGGCGTATACGATCGAGGGCGGCAAGCGCAAGGAGATACCCGTTCCGGAGTCCATGGGCAAGCAGCTTGAAGAGCTGTATACGGCAGTCAACGAGAGCGTCGCGGAGACGAGCGAGGAGCTCATGGACAAGTATTTTTCCGGCGAGGAGTTCACGGAGGACGAGATCAAGGGCGGGCTGCGGACAGGCGTCAAGGAACTGTCTCTATTCCCCGCGTTCTGCGGGTGCGCGCACACGGGCCTGGGTACGCTCATGCTGCTTGACGCCATCGTGGATCTGTTCCCGGCGCCGGCGGACGGCGTTCCGGAGACGTCGCCGGAGGGCGAGCTGCTGGACGTTAGTGCAGACAAACCTACGGCCGTGATCGTGTACAAAACGCTGTCCGACCAATACGGGAAGTTCAGCCTGTTCAAGGTCATATCGGGAAAGGTGTCCGCCGATATGTCTCTCACCAACGCGCGCACGGGCACTGCCGAAAAATTCGGGCACATATACAAGATGCAGGGCAAGAAAAGCGTTGAGGTCAAGGAGCTCGTATTCGGAGATCTGGGCGCGGCGTCAAAGCTGAGCGACACAAAGACGGGCGATACGCTGTGTGACGCGAAGAACGTATTTTCGGCGCGCGGCGTGGAGTTCGCCGAGCCCTGCTACTCAATGGCTATAGCGCCCAAGACGAAGGGGCAGGAGGACAAGATCGCGTCCGGTCTCGCGCGCCTGCACGAGGAGGATCTGACGTTCTTATTCAAGAATAACGTCGACACAAAGCAGCTCGTACTGTCCGGCGCCGGCGATATACACCTCGACGTGCTGTGCGCCAAGCTGAAGGACAAGTTCGGCGTGGACGTCGTGCTGTCGCCCGCGCGCGTCGCGTACCGCGAGAAGGTGCGCAAAAAGGTACAGGTGCGCGGCCGCCACAAGAAACAGTCGGGCGGACACGGCCAGTTTGGAGACGTCGTTATAGATTTCGAGCCGGGCGAGGAGGAAGACCTCGTGTTCAACGAGAAGGTGTTCGGCGGCAGCGTTCCAAAGAACTTCTTTCCGGCGGTCGAGAAGGGGCTTCGAGACAGCATACAGCGCGGAGTGCTCGCCGGGTATCCGATGGTGTACCTCAAGGCGACGCTCGTGGACGGGTCGTATCACCCGGTGGACTCGTCGGAAATGGCGTTCAAAACAGCCGCGCAGCTCGCGTATAAGGACGGCATACCGCAGGCGAATCCGGTAATTCTGGAGCCGATAGGCTACCTGACGGTGACCATACCCGACACGTATATGGGCGATATAATGAGCGACCTGTCGAAAAGGCGCGGCAGTCCGATGGGCATGAACTTAAACTCAGAGGGGATGCAGGTGGTCGAGGCGGAGGTGCCGCTGGGCGAGATGTCGAGCTACGCGATAGATCTGCGGTCGATGACGCAGAGCCGCGGCACATTTTCCATCCGCTTCGAGCGATACGAGGAGGCGCCGGCCGCGGTACAGGCAAAGATAATAGAGGAGGCTAAGGCGCTGGCGGAAGCGGATTAGTGAGTTAGTGAGCGATATTATATCAGGTGCGCGCGATTTTTTGTACGGCCTGCGGCTCGGGGATACGGACGGGTTTCTCTCGTACATCACGCTGGTCATACGGTATACGCTGCCGGTTTTGGCGCTGGTCGTCGCCGCGAGGTGCGCTATATCGTTGCTTCGCGGCGAGCGCGACAGCGAGCGCTGGGGATACCTCAGTCTGCCGAACGGGACGCGAATACAGCTTGAGCACTGGGAGAATATAATAGGCAGGGCGGGGGATGCCGACGTGCTGATGGCGTATCCCTCGCTTTCGCGCAGTCACGCGGCCGTAATACGCGACAGCGCGGGCCTTTGGCGCGTGTATGACATTGGCTCCAAGGGCGGAGTGCGCGTCAACGGGAGCAAGACGGAGCCCGGAGAGGGGAGACCCGTCAAGAGCGGGGATCTCATAGATCTCGGTATGGTGCAGCTCGTGTTCGTCGCGTCGGACAGCGAGGGCGAGATCGAGATGGCGCGGGAGAGGCGGCGTCCCGGCAGAGAGATCAGGCCGGGAGCGACGCTCGTTTTTCTCACGGAATTTGTGCTTCTGCTGGGTGTGCAGATGTGCATATCCAAGGCGGACGCGCTCACGGCGGCTGTTCCGATCGCGTTCGCGGCGCTCATTGCCGCGATGTGGTTCTGCTACGCGCTGACGCGCGCCATAGGACGGGTGGGCTTCGAGATCGAGACGGCGGCGTTTTTTCTGTGCTCCGTCGGGCTCTCGGTAGCCGCTTCGTCGGCGCCGGAGTCGCTGTGGAGGCAGATGGGTTTTCTGGCGCTCGGCATAGCGCTGTACTTTGCCGTCGGATGGTTTTTGCGCGACCTTAACAGGGCGGTGCGCCTCCGCTGGCCGATAGGCGCGGCGGGCCTGGCGCTGCTCGCGGTGAATCTGCTGCTGGGAGACACGATATTCGGGGCGAGGAATTGGCTCCAGATCGGCGGAGTCAGCTTTCAGCCGTCGGAGTTTGTCAAGATAGCGTTCGTGTTCACGGGCGCGGCCACGCTGGACAGATTGTTTGCAAGACGAAACTTAGTGCTGTTCATCGCGTACGCCGGGTCGTGCGTGCTCGCGCTTGCCATGATGCGTGATTTCGGCTCGGCGCTCATATTCTTCGTGGCGTTCCTCGTGATAGCGTTTATACGCTCCGGAGATATAGCGACCGTGTTTTTGAGCGTGGGCGCGGCGGTGTTTGCCGGAGTCCTCGCCGTGGCGGCGCGGACGCACATAGCGGCGAGATTCAGCTCGTGGGGGCACGCATGGGAGAACGTGAACGCGGCGGGCGGCTTCCAGCAGACGCGCGCGATGTCCGCGGCCGCGGGCGGGGGGCTTGTCGGGGTCGGCGCCGGCAGCGGCTGGCTCAAGCAGATATTCGCCGCCGACACGGATCTTGTCTTCGGCATGGTATGCGAGGAGCTCGGATTGATCGTTGCGATCATCGCCGTTGTGACGATAGCCGCGCTTGCGGTTTTTGCCGTGCGCTCCGCGGCCGGCGCGCGCAGCTCGTACTATATTATCGGCGCCTGCGCAGCGGCGTCCATATTCGTATTCCAAATGTCGCTCAATGTGCTCGGCTCGACCGACATACTCCCGTTTACCGGCGTGACGTTTCCGTTCGTATCAAGGGGCGGGTCGAGCCTCGTGGCGTGCTGGGGGCTGCTGGCGTTCATCAAGGCGGCCGATACGCGCCAGAATTCGAGCTTTGCGATAAAGCTGCCCGGCCGGCGCGCGCGCCGCGGGAGAGGGGAGGCGGGAACCGATGCGCAGGCTTAAACGGCGCGCAGTCTGCGTGCTGCTGCTGACGGCCGCGATGATTTGCGGCTTGTGCGTATATACCGCGCGGTTTGCGATTAACGGGCGGCGGTGGGCGCTGTCACAAGTCAACAGGGCGGTCTACTCCGGTGGGCGCCTTGCCACCGGCGCCGTGACGGACAGGAACGGCGAGCTGTTGGCTTCGCTGTACGGCGACGGGCCGGTATTTGCGGCGAGTGAAACGTTGAGGCGCGCGTCGCTGCACGCCGTGGGAGATATTCAGGGGAATATAGGTACGGGCGCGCTGTCCGCGTTCAAAACGCGCCTCGCCGGTTACGACATCGTAAACGGAGTGTACTCGCGCGACGGCGAGGGCGGCTCCGTGGCGCTCACGGTGGATTCCCGTTTGCAGGCCGCCGCCTATGACGCGCTTGCGGGCAGGCGGGGCTGCGTGGCCGTGTCGAACTATAAGACGGGCGAGATTTTGTGTATGGTATCCTCACCGACGTTCGATCCGGCAAACCCGCCCGCGGACGTCGCGGACGACGCGCGCTACGAGGGAGTCTACATCAACCGCGCCGTGTCGTCGGCGTACACGCCGGGCTCTGTGTTCAAGCTCGTCACGGCGGCGGCTGCCATAGAGAACATCGGCGATATATACGACCGCGTGTTCGAGTGTACGGGAAGTCTGCAGGTCGGGGACGGTACGGTGACGTGTACGCGGCCGCACGGCTCGCTGACGTTCGAGGACGCGCTTGCCGTATCGTGCAACACATCGTTTGCGCAGTTGTCGCTCGAGCTGGGCGCGGACACGCTGGCGCGGTACGCGGAGCGCCTCGGGCTCACACAGCGGCACGAAGTAGACGGCATAACGACCGCCGCCGGCAGATTCGACGCGGCGGACGAGGGTACGGCCGAGCTCGCGTGGTCGGGCGTGGGCCAGTACAACGACACAGTATGCCCGGTGTCGTTGCTGCGCCTTGTCGGCGCCGTGGCAAACGGCGGCACGGCGGCGGAGCTGCGCCTCGTGTTTCCGGGGCGTTTGGCGTCGCTTCTTCCGGGCGGCGCGCAGCGCATCCTGAGCGAGGACACGGCGTCGCGTCTCGCGCTGATGATGAACTACAACGTCAGCCACACATACGGCGCCGGCAATTTCCCCGGACTTGAGTTATACGCGAAATCCGGCACGGCGGAGGTAGGCGGTGACAGGTCGCCTCACGCGTGGTTCACAGGCTACATCACAAACTCCGGCCTTCCGCTCGCGTTCGTAGTAGTAGTAGAAAACGCCGGC
>JAISBX010000183.1 GCA_031265965.1 Oscillospiraceae bacterium
ATGCGCTGGCATCGGACGAGTCGCTGCGCTACTGGATGCCCATTGACTGGTACAACGGCGGCATGGAGCACACGACGCTGCACTTGCTGTATTCCAGATTTTGGCATAAATTCCTGTACGACATAGGCGTGACGCATACGCCGGAGCCGTACGCGAAGCGCACGAGCCAAGGTATGATCCTCGCAGAGGACGGGCAGAAGATGTCCAAGTCGCGCGGCAACGTGATAAACCCGGACGACATAGTAAAAGAGTACGGCGCGGACACGCTGCGCCTGTACATCATGTTCATAGGCGACTTTGAGAAGACCTTGCCGTGGTCGAGCTCCGCCGTCAAGGGGTGCAAGCGCTTCCTCGACAGGGTGTGGAATCTGGCGGAGACGCGCGTCGGAGGCGGCGAGACGTACTCCCCGGCGCACGAAAAGGCGCTGCACCGAACCATAAAGAAGGTCGGCGCGGACATAGAGGATCTCAAGTTCAACACGGCGATAGCCGCGCTCATGTCGCTCGTCAACGACTTCTACGCTTCGGTGCCCTCGCGCGGCGACATAAAGGCGCTGCTGACGCTGCTGTCCCCGTTCGCCCCGCACATAGCGGAGGAGCTGTGGGAGCTTCAGGGCTTCGGCGGACTGGCGTGCGAGCGCGCGTGGCCTGAGTACGACGAGAGCAAGACTCTCGACGACTACAGGGAGATCGCCGTGCAGATCGGCGGCAAGCTCAAGGGCACGGTCAGCGCGGCGCGCGGTTCCGGGGAGGAAGCCGTCCTCGCCGCCGCTCTGGCGGACGCGAAAATATCGTCGCTCGTCGCGGGCAGGGACATTGTCAGGGTGATATACGTCAAAGACAAGCTCATCAACTTGATAGTGAAATAAAACAGAGCTGTGCGCAGTGCTCCGTTGTGCCTACTCCCGCACCGTGATATTGCTGCCCACGGCCAGCCGCCCGAGCGGATCGAGGCAGCTTCGGCTGCACAGCAGGTCTATAATCAATTCGCACTGCTCTCCGTCCGAGGTGTCCATGCGTCCTTCGTTATTGATTGTGACGCCGTACGTTGTGAGAAATTCTTCACGCTCCAGCAACGGCAGTCCCACTATGTACTTGAGCACCTGCTTGTCAAAATCCACAAATTTGCGTGCGTTACGCGGCGTGAACGCCGCTTTTTCGAGCGCTTCGATATTTGATATTACGTCCGCTGCGGCGACCATTTCCAGCCTTTTGGCCGCAATCGCGAAATGTCTGTTTTCAAAGTCAAAATCCTTTTCCACGCCCGATGAGAAGAAATAGCACGCCCCGTCAAGCATCAGAAAATCTACTGCCGGCGTCAGCTTCAATACAGGCTTGTCCGAGAATCGAACCTCGTCCGCTTCGGCAAGACAAATCCGGGATGATCCCGAGACAAACGGGTTTACCCTGCGCATCAGAATAACGGCGCCGCCGTCCCCGTCTTCCGCAAAAAAAGCGTGACCGGTGGGTCTAGGTGCCGCACCCGATACGAAATCCGCCGGTGCCCGCGCGTCGGCGCTGCGAATATCGCTGCACATCTGCGCAAGCTGTTGCCGGATCATATCGTCTGACGACGCCAGCGTCGCTATATTCTCCCTATCCGAAAGAAACGGAGAGTACGGCGCCACGGGTTTCTCCGCAACGGGTTTACGCAATAACATATCGCGCACCGTCACGATCCAGACCTCTATACCCGCCATTTTGCACTGATTCCATTCCAGTTCCACCCCGTCGCGGCTCTTGTGCGCGGTGTATATCGCAAATTTCCACTTCATACCGGAGGGCTCTAGACCGCGCAGTCCCCCAATCAACGTCTGTGTATCCAAATAAACAGCTCCTAATCTAAATAAGTGTGAAATGAGACGTTCTCACGATCACCTGAGATAGTATACAGTACCCCACGGTTAAAAAGCAAGGCTGCGCATGGAAAGGGGGGACGCCGTTTCGGCGTCCCCTGTGAGTAGCCCCCCCGGCGCGACAATTCGGCGCTTGTGTATGCTGTTATTGTACACACCCGGCAAAATATTTCGACTTGCAATTGCTGAGGGAAATGCGTATACTATCGTGCAAGGTAGGGATGATGGATTGCAAATGAAGACTATAGGCATAACGGGCGGCACGGGAGCGGGCAAGACGTCCGCGCTCAGAGCATTGGAAAAGCTGGGCGCGTATGTGATAGACTGCGACGAGGTGTACGGCGCCCTGTTGCGCGATAACGCGGACATGGGGCGCGAGATGGCGGAACGGTTCCCCGAGGCAATAAGCGAGGACGGGATAGACAGGCGCGTCCTCGCGCGAACGGTGTTTGCCGACCCCGCGGCGCTCGAGGAACTGAACGCCATAACGCATAAATATGTCGCCGCGGAGGTCGCAAATCGCTTGGAGCTCCTGCGGGCCGGCGGCGGACGGCTTGCCGCCGTTGACGCCATAGCGCTCATAGAGAGCGGGCTGCACGAGCTGTGCGATACAGTTGTAGGCGTCACGGCGCCGGCGGAGCGCCGGCTGGAGCGAATAATGGCAAGGGACGGCATAGACGACGCGCGCGCGCGTATGCGCATCGGCGCGCAGCGGACGGACACGTTTTTCCGCCGCAACTGCGACCATATTCTCGTCAACGATTGCGCAGGCGCGGAGGAATTCGAGGAAAAGTGCGCCGCTTTTTTCGGTGAAATGATCCATAA
>JAISBX010000020.1 GCA_031265965.1 Oscillospiraceae bacterium
TAAACGCCGTCTTTCCCTTCCAACCTGACATAACACTCTCTCCTCTCCCGCGCGGCAGCAAAATCCGCGCGCACACAAATAATGAAGAGAGTATACAGCATTTAATCTAACAATACAAGCGCACGCATATCAATTGTTAACAAACTGAAAATTGTTAATAAACTGTGAAAGCTGCGTTTTTGGGCGGCGCGCGTACTATAATATTCTTAAATACTTTCACTATCACAAAACCACAGGCTGTCTGGAGGCATTTTCGTGATCAGAAATTTCTTGCGCAACTTCATGATAGGCCGCTACGGACCCGATCAACTGGGCATGGCGGCAATTATCGTCTCGCTCGTCGTCAGCTTGATATCCGGCGCCGTACAGCTCTCGGTCCTGCAATATATCTCATACGCGCTGCTCATCGCGGCGGTTTGGCGGATGCTCTCGAGGAACATCCCCAAACGCAGGGCGGAAAACGACAAATTTATCCGCGTCTGGTGGCCTGTGCGCTCGAAAATCAAACGGTTCTTCACCGGCTTCAAGGACAGAAAAACTCACAGGTTCTTCAAATGCCCGAGCTGCAAAAATATGCTGCGCGTGCCGAAGGGCAAGGGCAAGCTGCAAATCACGTGCCCCAAATGCGGCGAACGCTTTATAAAGAAGACATAAGTACGCGCCCCGCTGAATAAACGCGGGGCGCTTTGGGTAATATACCCATAAATGGCAACGCACACGGGAGGTTCGTATGGTCAAAGGCGTCACGCGGCGGGTAGTCGTGATAAAATCACCGGACAGGGACATATTCGACGAGGCAATTTTTATCGTGCGCGAGGACTTGTCCGGCGGAAGCGAGAGCGACGTCGTGCTGCAGGCGCAGCTCGCGGCGGACTCGTATATACGCGACAACATAGAGACGCGGCGGCTGCCCAGACTTCCCGCCGCCGTCTATGTGGCGGCGGGGGCGCTCTTCGCGGGACTCGGGATGCTGATCTACAAGCTGATAGCGTAGCGCACCGAGAGCGCTACTTTATTATCGCCAGAAGCTCGCCCGCCCTCACCGTCTGTCCGGCGGCCACGAATACCTCTCCCAATACGCCGGACATGCGCGCGGCCACGTTTATCTCCATCTTCATCGCCTCGACCACCGCGATCACCTGATTCTCCTTGACCTCTCCGCCCTGCTCCACGTTCAGCTTCGACACCATGCCGGGGATCGGGGCGCCGACGTGGCTCTTGTCCTCCGGGTCGGCAAGGCGCACGTGTACCGCGCTGTCGGTCACGTCCGGGTCGGGCACGGCCACCTCGCGCCGCATACCGTTGAGCTCAAACTGCACGTTGCGCGTACCGTCGTCGTTGGCGTCGCCCAGCCCCAGATATTTGATCACCAATGTCTTGCCGTCCTCGATGTCGATCTTCGTCGTCTCGCCGACGTCCAGACCGTTGAAGAACACTTGGCTGGACATATTCGAGATGTAGCCGTACTCCTGCTGGTACTGTTGGTAATCCTGAACTACCTTTGGGTACAGCAGCCACGATATCACGTCCCTGTCCGTGGGCTCGCCCATGAAGCCGCGCATCTGCGCGCGCGCGTCGTCAAAATCCACGGGCGGCAGCAGCTCGCCCGGACGGCACGTTATCGGCGCCTCGCCCTTGAGCACTATCCGCTGAAGCTCCTCCGGAAAACCCCACGCGGGCTGTCCCATCATGCCCTTGAAGTAGCTCACAACCGAGTCCGGGAACGTCAGCGCGTCGCCGCGGCTCACGATGTTCTCCGGCGTCAGCCCGTTCTGGACCATGAATATCGCAAGATCGCCGACCATTTTTGACGACGGAGTGACCTTTACTATGTCGCCGAGCATGTCGTTTACCGTCTTGTACATCTCCTTGACCTCCTCAAAACGGTTGCCCAGCCCGAGCGACACCACCTGCGGGAACAGATTTGTGTACTGTCCGCCCGGTATCTCGTAGCGGTATATCTCCGTCATCGGGTAGCGCAGGCCGGAGTCGAACTTCCCGTAACGCAGCCGGACGTCCGCCCAGTAATTGTCCAGCTCCTGAAGCCTGTCAAGACTTATTCCCGTGTCGCGCGGCGTGCCCTCCAGCGCCGCTACGAGCGAGTTCATCGACGGCTGAGACGTCAGCGAGGACATGGACGCCACAGCGGCCGACACTATATCCGCCCCGGCCTCCGCCGCCAGCAGATACGCCGCTATCTGGTTTCCGCTCGTGTCGTGCGTGTGCAGATGTATCGGCAGCCCGATCTCCTGCTTTAGCACTCCAACGAGCCTCTTCGCCGCGTACGGCTTGAGCAGCCCCGACATATCCTTTATCGCCAGACAGTGCGCGCCCCGCCTCTCCAGCTCCTTCGCGAAGTCAACATAGTATTTCAGCGTGTACTTATCGCGCTTCGGGTCGAGTATGTCGCCGGTGTAGCACACCGCCGCCTCGCAGAATTTGTCCTGCTTTAGCACCTCGTCCATCGCGATCTCCATGCCCGGCAGCCAGTTAAGCGAGTCGAACACTCTGAACACGTCTATTCCGCCGCGCGCCGCCTCCGCTATGAACGCGCGCACGAGATTGTCCGGATAATTTGTGTAGCCCACGGCGTTGGCGCCGCGCAGCAGCATCTGGAGCAGGATGTTCGGTATTTTTGCCCGCAGCTTGTCGAGGCGCTCCCACGGCGACTCGTGCAGATACCTGTACGCCACGTCAAACGTCGCGCCCCCCCACATTTCGAGCGAAAAGCACTCCGCGAGTATATCGGATATGCCGCTTGCTATCTCCGTCATGTCGCGCGTGCGCAGGCGCGTGGAGAACAGCGACTGGTGCGCGTCGCGCATCGTCGTATCGCATATTAGCAGCTTATCCTGACGCAATACCCAGCTTTTCACGGCCTCCGGGCCTTCCCTGTCCAGCAGTTGCTTCAGCCCGTCCCCGGGGACCGGCCCGGGCGCGGGGAAGCGCGGGTCCGTCAGTTGATGGTGCTCCGTGTCCTTCTGCGCCACCTGAACGCCGGCGATGTACTTGAGCACGCGCGTGGCGCGGTCGCGCGAATCGCGCAGCTCAAAGAGCTCCGGCGTGTCGTCGATGAATTTCGTGTGGCAGCCGCCGGACAGAAATTTCTGGTGATGCAGTATCTTGGTGACAAACGGTATGTTCGTCTTTACTCCCCGTATACGCAGCTCGTTGATCGCGCGCGACGCCTTGCGGCACACGCCCGGAAACGTGTTGTCCCAGACGGTCACCTTAACGAGCAGCGAGTCGTAGTACGGCGATATGGTCGAGCCCGTGGCGCTGTTGCCGCCGTCGAGCCGCACGCCGAAGCCTCCGCCCGAGCGGTACGCCGTTATCTTGCCCGTGTCCGGCGCGAAATTGTTCGCTGGATCCTCCGTCGTCACGCGGCACTGGATGGCGTAGCCGTTCATGCGCACGTCGTCCTGTGAGCTCAGCCCGATATCCGGATGACTTAGCGGGTAGCCCTCGGATATGAGTACCTGCGCGCGCACTATATCGAGGCCCGTGACCATCTCCGTTACGGTGTGCTCGACTTGGATGCGCGGATTCATCTCTATAAAATAGTGCGAGCCGTCGGTGTCCACGAGAAATTCGACCGTGCCCGCGTTGACGTAGCCGACCCGCTTGGCTATCTTCACCGCGTCCGCGTAGAGGCGCTTCACCGTCTCCCTCGGCACGGAGAAGGCGGGCGCGAACTCCACCACCTTTTGATACCTGCGCTGGAGCGAGCAGTCGCGCTCACCTAGCTGCACCACGTTCCCGTGCTCGTCGGCAAGTATCTGTATCTCTATGTGCTTCGGCTCCACGAGAAACTTCTCTATAAAAATATCGTCGTTTCCGAACGCCTTTTTCGCCTCGCTCTTCACGAGCTCGAATTCGCGCGCGACGTCCTCCGGCGAGTCGCACCTGCGCATACCGCGGCCTCCCCCGCCGGCTGCCGCCTTGAGTATCACGGGGAACCCGAAGGCGGACGCCTTTTCCAGCGCCTCGTCCGCGTCGCGCAGCGGGTCCGCCGTCCCCGGTATGACCGGCACTCCGCACTCTATCGCTATAGACTTCGCGCTGAGCTTATCCCCCATCAGCGCGAGCACGTCCGACGGCGGACCTATAAATTTGATGCCGGCTTCCTCGCACGCCCGCGCGAAATCGGCGTTCTCCGAGAGAAAGCCGTAGCCCGGATGTATCGCGTCCGCGTGCCGCTGCTTCGCGGTCTCGATGATGGACGGGATATCCAGATAAGCCCCCAGAGGGCTCTTGTTCTGCCCTATGAGATACGCCTCGTCCGCCACGGTCCGAAACAGCCCGTATGTGTCTTCGTTAGAATATATCGCGACGGTGCCGAGGCCGAGGTCGAAGCACGCCCTGAAGATCCGTATCGCTATCTC
>JAISBX010000115.1 GCA_031265965.1 Oscillospiraceae bacterium
CATAAAAATTAAGGCAAAAATTTTTACATAATGCCGAAAATAAAAGCTTGACACAACATATGAGGGCACTAGATGTAGTTGTACACAACATATTGTGGCGGAATGGCCCCGGACGGCGCCGGGATGCGTGGGGGCTGGGTGCGGAGGGGTGATTTCTCGACTAAAAGCGCTATTGCAATTTCAAAACAGGCGGATTATAATGGTGGGGCGTTGTGGTTTATAGTGGAACTATGTGGAGAGTGATCCCATGAGAGCAAAGGAAAGGGGGCGGCAAGACAAGTGGAAGGTACTTATCAGCACAATATAGACGCAAAGGGCCGCCTGTTCGTTCCGGCGTCTCTGCGGGAGGAGCTGGGGGATTCGTTCCACGTCACGATCTCGCCTGAACCGTGCCTTGAGATGTACCCGAAAGCGGAGTGGGACGCGTTCAGGCTGAAAATAAGCGAGCTGCCCCGGCTCAAGCAGCGAAAGTTTCGCAAGTTCTTCGCGCACGCCGCGGCCTGCACGCTCGACACGCAGGGGCGGATATTGCTGCCGCAGCAGCTCCGCGAGTTTGCCGGCCTAGGGAAAAACGTGATGGTGGTGGGCGACGGAGGGCGCGCGCAGCTCTGGGATTCCGCAAAGTGGGCCGAGGTGGACGCCGCCGAGACTACGCAGGACGCGCTGAACGACGCGTTCGAGGAGCTGGGATGACGCCGCACGTCCCCGTGCTGCTGAAGGAAGCGGTAAGCGGACTGAACGTCAGGCCCGGAGGCACATACCTCGACGGTACGTGCGGGCTCGGAGGGCACAGCGCCGCCATAGCGACCAAGCTGCTGGGAGGCAGGCTGATAGCCGTCGACAGAGACGGACAGGCGCTGGACATGGCCAGAGACGCTCTGGAGAGCTTTGGAGACGCTATTACGTTTGTACACGGCAATTTCGGCGATATTGAGCGGATACTCGACGGACTCGGGATAGAGACGGTGGACGGAATGCTGTACGATCTCGGAGTTTCGTCGCTCCAATTGGACGACCCGGGCAGAGGCTTCTCTTACGCGAGCGACAGCCCGGTCGATATGCGAATGGACACATCCGGCGGATTTTCGGCGTACGACGTGATCAACGGCACGCCGGAGGAGGAGCTGAGGCGCATACTGCGCGAGTACGGCGAAGAACGGTACGCCGGGCGCATAGCGAGGGCGATCGTGAGGCGCAGACAGACAAAACCGGTGGAGACGACGGGGGAACTCGCCGGGATAATCCGGGGCGCCATGCCGCCGGAGGGGCTCAGAGAGAGACAAAATCCGCTACGCAGATCGTTCATGGCGATACGGATAGCCGTAAACGACGAGCTGGGCGAGCTGCGGCGGATGCTCGACGCGGCGGCGGACAGGCTGTCGCAGGGCGGGAGGATATGCGTGGTCAGCTTCCACTCGCTGGAGGACAGGATGGTAAAGCAGGCGTTTTCGAGCCGCGAACGCGGATGTACGTGCCCGGCGGATTTTCCGGTCTGCGTATGCGGCTTCAAACAGACGCTTGAGGTGATAACGAGAAAGGCCGTAAGGCCCGCGGAAGCCGAGACGGCGGCAAACCCTAGGGCGCACAGCGCGAAGCTCCGCATAGCCCGGCGCGTGTGAGCGCACCGGCGGCACAGCAATAAAAACTGGGAGGTACCGGCAAATGGCACAAGCTGCCGCCGCTGATTACGCGGCAACATATGCGAGTACGGCCGCGGCCGCGATCCCCGCGCGACGTGGGGGCTACGCGTACCCGGCGCCACGGGAGATACCGGACGCACAGGCGCATTCGGGCGCGCGCACGCGCGAGAGCGAGCGGAGGGCGTATGGAATATCTCCGTTTTCGGCCGTGGGATTCGTTATTGTCGCGGTACTGATGGTCCTCGTAGTGCTGGCTTACGTCAGCATGAACACGGAGTCGAAGACCACCGTCGATCTGAAGGTGAGGCTTGACGAGCTGGCGGACGACGAACGCAAGCTGATAATAGCGTACGAAAACGCGTTCGATATGGCTCAGCTCGAGGCGTACGCCGTGAACGTGCTGGGAATGATGCCCGCGTCTGAGGGGCAGACAGGCACGATCAGTCTGGCGCCGGAGGATAAAGCGGTGATATTTAGCGATACGGAGCCTCAAAAAAGCGGCATCTTAGATGAAATGGGCGCATTTATACTGTCATTGTTGGAATACTTCAAGTAGCGCGGCAATAACATATTGAAATGTGAGACAACTTGTCAACAAAGGAAGCGGGCGGATATTTGTGAAACGCGGCGGCGATGAATTGAGGACTAACAGGGTGATACTCGGGCGGACGCTCGCGCTTCTGGCCGTCTTCGGATGCGTGGCGTTCGGCGCGCTGTCCGTCAGGCTGTATAAGATACAGATCAGGGACCATGACTACTACGAGGAACGCGCGGTAGAGCAGCAGACGCGCCAGACCACGATAAACGCCTCGCGCGGCACGATATACGACGCCAACGGGAAGATACTTGCCATGAGCGCTACGGCGGACACCGTGTTTCTTAGCCCGAGCGAGCTTGTTATGTACGGAGAGGATCCTGAGCTAATAGCCGACGGGCTCTCGGAGCTGCTCGGAGTGAACAAGGCGTCGATACTCGAAAAGGCCGGCGACACGAAGTCGTGGTACAAGGTCATCAAGGCAAAGGTGGAGCAGGAGACGGCGCAGCAGGTGCGCACGTTTAAGGATGAAAACGGGCTCAAGAGCGTACATCTCGAACCGGACTCGAAACGGTATTATCCGTACAGCACGCTCGCCTGTCAGGTGATAGGCTTCGTCGGGGACGAAAACTACGGCCTGGAAGGCCTTGAGGCGCAATTTGACAGCTATCTTTCCGGCACAAACGGCGCGGTGGTCCGCCTGAAGACGGAGCGCGGGACCGATCTGCTGTTCAATGACTTTGAGGACTACTACGACGCCAGCGACGGAAACGACGTCACGCTGACTATAGACTCAAATATCCAGCATTACGTGGAAAAATATCTGGCGCAGGCCATCGAGGACTATAATATCCAAAACGGCGGCGCGTGCATAGCGATGAACCCGAAAACAGGCGAGCTGCTCGCGCTCGCGAACATTGGCAACTACGACCTGAACAACTACCTGCAGGTGAGCGAGAAGGACAGCGCCGAGCTGGAGCTGATAACCGACGAGACGGAGTACAAGGAGAAGCTGAGCGAGGCGCTGTTCCGGCAGTGGCGCAACAAGGCGCTCTCCGACACGTACGAGCCCGGCTCTGTATTTAAGATAATAACGCTCGCTATGGCCTTGGAGGAAGGGGTCGTTAACGAGAGCGACACGTTCTACTGCGGAGGCGCCATACCCGCCGAGCAGATACCGGGCCGGACGAAGCCGCTCAACTGCTGGAGGCACGAGGGGCACGGCACGCAGACGCTGGCGCAGGCGTTGCAGAACTCGTGTAACGTAGCGCTTGTCAATATAGGGATGAAGGTCGGCGCGAGGAAGTTCTACGAGTACATCGACGCCTTCGGTTTTTTTGACAGGACAGGTTTTGACCTGCCCGGAGAGAGCGACAGCATCTGGTGGACGGACGGGGTGTTCACCGATCCGGAAAACAAGTCCCAGCTCGCGGCGGCGTCGTTCGGGCAGACGTTCAACATAACGCCGATGCAGCTCGTGACGGCCATATCGGCCACGGTGAACGGCGGGTATCTCGTGCAGCCGCACGTCGTAAGCCGTATAACCGCGCCCGACGGGCAGGTGGTACAGGCGAATGACGGCGAGGTGGTGCGGCAGGTCATCAGCGCCGATACGTCGCGTATAATACGGGAGATACTGGAGAGCGTCGTCAGCGAGGGCACCGGGGGGAACGCGCGCGTCGCGGGCTATAAAATAGGCGGAAAGACGGGCACCTCGACAAAGACGACGGGGGAAGCGGAGGGCAAGCCAAAGGAGTATATCGTCTCGTTTTGCGGCATTGCTCCGGCGGACGACCCGGAGATCGTGGTGCTGCTTCTGCTGGATAATCCCGGCAGCGGGGACATATATGTAAGCGGCGGCGCGATGGCGGCGCCCGTAGTCGGCAGGATACTGTCCGACGTGCTCCCGTATATGGGCGTCAGGCCGCAGTACACGCAGGAAGAGATGAAGGAGCTCAACATACCGGTAAAGAAGTTTATAGGCTATGCGACGCAGGACGCGCAGGCTGTGCTGGAGACGGCCGGCCTCGCCGTGCGTGTAGTGGGGAACGGGGACACGGTGACGGCGCAGCTTCCGGCGCCCGGAGCTATAGTTCCGCCCGGTACAAAGGTGATACTCTACGCCGGCGCCGAGGCCCCGGACGGCGCGGTGACGGCGCCCGATCTCGGGAGCAAGACGTATCAGGCGGCAAAGGCGGCGCTGGAGGAGCTGGGACTGTTCATACGGTCGACCGGCGTCCCGGCGTCTATGGGCGGCGCCGTCGTCACGACGCAGTCCGTGCAGGCGGGAGAGAGCGTAGGCGTCGGCACGGTAATAGACGTGGTGCTCATAGACAAGAGCACGCTCGGGGATTACTGACGGACGCGGTTTTGCGCTCTGAAAACACTGAAAGGAATGGTCATAACTATGAAGCTGCGTGAGTTGATGAGCGGGCTGGAGATTATCGCCGCGTCCGCGGACCTTGACGCCGAGGTCTCGGATATCAGCTACGACTCCAGACGCGTGAAGCCCGGCGACGTATTTGTGGCCATCCGCGGCTTCAAAAGCGACGGTCACGGATATATAGCGGACGCCGCAGCGCGCGGCGCGGTCTGCGCGGTGACGCAGGGACAGGAGCCGGACGGCGCGCCGTATATCTCTGTCGCGGACACCCGCGCGGCCCTGGCTGTCATGTCCGCGAACCTGTTCGGGCATCCGGCGAAAAAGCTGAAGATGATCGGCGTGACGGGCACAAACGGAAAGACGACGGTCACAAGCCTCATAAAGGAGATAATCGAGCGCGCGACGGGCGCGAAGGCGGGACTCATAGGTACTATATGCAATATGATTGGCGGCGCGGAGCTGCACACGGAGCACACGACGCCCGAGTCGTACGAGCTGCACAGGCTGTTCGCGAGAATGGCGGACGCGGGCTGTGAGTACGTAGTGATGGAGGTGTCGTCGCACGCGCTCGCGCTCGACAGAGTGCTCGGAGTCGAATTTGACGTCGGAGTGTTCACTAACCTCACGTCGGAGCACCTCGATTTCCACGGTACGCTGGGGGAATACGCGGATACAAAGAGAGAGCTGTTCAGGCGGTGCGCAAGGGCGGCGGTAAATCTCGACGACGAGTTCGCGGACGGGGTATTGGAAACCGCGCGTGAGAGCGGAGCGGCGCCAGTCACGTTTTCGACGCAGGACGACGGGGCGGATCTCGTGGCAAAGCGGATAAAGCTGTACTCCGACAGGACGGAATTCTGCGCGCTGACGATCGGGAGGCTGCAAAAGGTCGAGCTAGGCATACCGGGCATGTTCTCCGTATACAACGCTCTGGCGGCAATATCGGCCGCGCTGCTGCTGGGAGTCGAGCTGAAAGCGGCGGCGGAGGCGCTGCGCGAATGCCGCGGAATAAAGGGCAGGGCCGAGGTCGTGCCCACGGGCAGGGATTTCACGGTGCTCATAGATTACGCGCACACGCCGGACGCGCTGGAGAAGATAATAACCTCGGCGCGCCAGACCTCGCAGGGGCGCGTCGTGACGCTGTTCGGATGCGGAGGGGACAGAGACAAGACAAAGCGCCCGCTGATGGGAAAAATCGCGACGGATCTCTCGGACTTCGCCGTCATAACGACGGATAACCCGAGAACGGAGAGCCCGGACGCGATTATAAACGACATTCTTGCGGGAATAGACACGGACGGCGAGTCGTACACCGTCATAGAGGACAGGCGAGAGGCGATAAAATGGGCAATCGGGAACTCAAGGACGGACGATGTGCTCATACTCGCCGGCAAGGGCCACGAGACATACCAGATCTTGGGCAACGAGAAGGTACACTTCGATGAAAGAGAGGTCGCGGCGGAGGCGCTCGCCGCGACGGCGGACTGATTATGCGGATATCAACACTTATCACAACGGCGGTCGTATCATTTGCCGTTACGGCTGTGGCGGGCGCGTTTCTGGCGCCGGCGCTGCGCGCGCTGCGCGCGGGGCAGGCTATACGCGACGTCGGCCCGGTGTGGCACAAGGACAAGGAGGGCACGCCCACTATGGGCGGACTCATGTTCATAATCGGCATATCCGTCGCGTGTCTCGCCGGCGGGGCGCAGTGGACGCCGGACGGCGAGCTCGGACATGTGTTCATACTGCTATTTGCGCTTGTTTACGCGGCGATAGGCTTCTTTGACGACTTTGAGAAATTGAGGAAAAAGCAAAATCTCGGGCTTACAGCCAAGCAAAAGCTGTTTTTACAGCTTGCGGCTGCGGTGTTCTTCGTGGTGGTAATGCGCGTCACCGGCAGCCTGTCCACGCGCCTTTACGTCCCGTTTGCGGACGTCACGATCATGCTGCCGGAGCCGGTATACACAGTGTTCGCATCGTTCGTAATAGTGGCGAGCGTGAACGCCGTGAACATAACGGACGGAGTGGACGGACTTGCGGCGGGCGTATCGCTGCCCGTGGCCGTGTGCTGCGCGGCAATCGCTTTCTCGCTCGGATACGCGGCGGCGGGACTGGCGGCGGCGGCGTTGGCGGGAGGGCTGATAGGGTTTTTGCTGTTCAACTTTCATCCGGCGAAGGTGTTCATGGGGGACACGGGCTCGCTGTTTCTCGGGGCGATCATATGCGCGCTGACGTTCGCGATGGACATGCCGCTGATACTCGTCCCGCTGGGCGCCGTATACATCGTTGAGACGCTGTCCGATATAATTCAGATCATCTATTACAAGCGCACGCACGGGAAGCGCTTTTTTAAGATGGCGCCGCTGCACCACCACCTTGAGATGAGCGGCTGGAGCGAGTACAAAATATTCTTTGTGTTCACCGGAGCTTCCGGGATATTCGCCGTCGTTTCGTATATGGCGGCCGTATCCCGGTATTCGATAAGTTGAGGGCGGCGGCGACATTACAGGAGAGAACGGGGATGCGTTATGGCTGACACGAAATACGGGGCGGCGCGGCGCGGGGAGAGCACGGCGCGTAAAATAGACTGGTACACGCGCCCCAGCGAGCTTGAGGGCGACGTTGCGGACGTGGCGCCGAAGCGCGGGCACATGGATCTGCCGTTTCTCGTCCTGACGCTGATCATGCTCGCGTTCGGCATTGTGATGATACTGTCCGCGAGCTTTGCGCGCGCCTACTACACGCAGGGGGACCCGACGAAATATTTCATACGGCAGACGGGGTTTGCCGGGCTCGGGGTGGCGCTGATGCTGGTGACGTCGAGGTTTCGCGTGTCGACGTTCAGGCGCGCGGCGCTGCCGACACTGCTCCTCTCGATAGCGCTGCTGGCGGTCGTGCCGGTGATAGGTACCAGGATAAACGGCGCCAAGCGGTGGATAAACCTCGGCTTTACGACGTTTCAGCCCTCGGAGATAGCGAAGCTGGCGGAAATACTCATGTTTTCCGCGATGATATGCACGTATAAGAAGCGCATGAGTACGTTCAAATACGGCGTGCTGCCGTTTTTGGTCATTGTGGCCGTGCTCGTGGCGCTGCTGTATCTCGAGCCGCATCTGTCGGCGTCCGTTATAATTATCACGATAGCCGCCATTATGATGTTTGCCGGCGGCACGCGGCTGCGCTGGTTTTTTGCGGGCGGCGGCTTACTGGGGGCGGGAGCTTATCTCACCGTCACAAAATTCGCCTACGCCTCGGAGCGCATAACGGCGTGGCTGAACCCCGAGGCGATGTCCGGGGATCAGGGGTATCAGATAATACAGTCGCTGTACGCCATCGGTTCGGGCGGGCTGTTCGGGCTGGGGCTTGGGCAGGGGAGACAGAAATACTTATATCTGCCCATGGAGCACAACGACTACATCTTCTCTATCTACTGCGAGGAGCTGGGCTTTATCGGCGCAATGCTCGTGCTGGCGCTGTTCGCGATGCTGATAATAAGGGGCTACTGGCTCGCGCTGCACGCGGGCGACAGATTCGGCTCTCTCGTTATAACGGGAATAACAAGTCTTCTTGCGCTTCAGGTGTTTCTCAACATCGCTGTCGTTACAAATATGATCCCCAGCACAGGCATTTCGCTCCCGTTTTTCAGTTACGGGGGGACCGCGCTGCTGTTTCAGTTGATCGAGATGGGGGTAATACTGGCGATTTCGCGGGAGATACCCGTGTCCAAGGCGGGTTGAGAGATGGGTATACGGCTTGCGCTCGTCTGCGGCGGGACCGCGGGACATATCAATCCGGCGCTGGCGGTGGCGGGGGAGATAAGGCGTATGCTGCCCGATTCGGCGCTGCTGTTCATCGGGGCCGGAAGGAGCATGGAGAACCGTCTCGTGCCCGCCGAGGGGTACGACATCGTCAACATCAAGGTGAGCGGGCTCCACAGGTCGTTTTCGCCGCGCAGCATGGTGAAAAACGCCGCGGCGCTCCGCGATATGGTGACGGCGTCCGTCGAGGCGGAGCGGCTGTTGAGGCAATTTAAGCCTGACGCGGTGCTCGGTACTGGCGGGTATGTGTGCTACCCGGTGCTGAGAAGGGCGCACAAGCTGCGGATACCCACGCTGATACACGAGTCGAACGCGCTGCCCGGACTCGCGACGCGCCTGCTGTCGGGCGACGCGGACCGCATACTTACCGCGTTTTCCGACGACGGCGGGGTCTACAAAAATCCCGAAAAGGTGACGGTCGTCGGCACGCCGGTACGCGCCGGCTTTGGGACGGGGACCCCGGCGAGAACGCGTAGGGGCGCGGGAGAGAGCGGAGAAGGGCGGCTTCTCGTATCGTTTTGGGGCTCGCTCGGCGCGGAGAGGATGAACGAGATAATGGCGGAATTCATAGAGATAAACGCGCGCACGCGCGCGTTCCGCCATATTCACGCGGCGGGCGGAGGCGAACGCGGACGGCTGGAGCTGCTCGAATCGCTGCGGGGAATGGGCGTGGAGCGGCTGCCGGACGGCATCGAGGTCAGGGAGTATATCGACGACATGGCCTCTGTGATGGCGCGCGCGGATCTGACGCTCTGCCGCGCGGGGGCGTCCACGCTCGCGGAGCTGGCGGTCTCGGGGGCCCCGGCGCTGCTCGTGCCCTCGCCGTACGTGCCGAACAATCATCAGGAAGCCAACGCGCGCCGTCTAAGCGGGACAGGCGCCGCGAGGTTTATAGCGGAGCGCGGGTGTACGGGACGCGCGCTCTACGACGCGGCCGCCGCGCTTCTGAGCGACGGGGACGCGCTTGAGAGCATGTCAAGGGCGATGTACGCGCTGGCGAAGCCGGACGCCGCGCGGAGGATCGCCGAGACCATCGTATCGATGTGCCGCAATTAGCGTACAGAGAGGAGACGGGAGAGAGTGATATATGACTTGAGCGGATAATTTGTCACTTGCGGCGCCCCACGGTCATAGTATACGGTACATAGGCCGAAACGGTACATCTTTGTTCTTGGGGGAGTCGATATGGAGATATTTCGGGTCAACGGCGGGAAAAGGCTGGAGGGTACGGCGCGCGTACAGGGGGCGAAGAACAGTGTGCTGCCGATAATGGCGGCTTCGCTTCTGGCGCGAGGTACAACGGTGATACACAACTGCCCGCGGCTTAGCGATGTGGACGCCGCTATAAAAATACTCACTCATCTGGGGTGCGGTATTTCCCGGGAAGGAGAGCGCGTCATAATCGACTCGTCGTCCGTGACGCGATGCGATATACCGCACGAGCTCATGAGAGAGATGCGCTCGTCCGTGATATTTCTGGGCGCGGTGCTCGCCCGGTGCGGGGAGGCTGTCCTGTCGACGCCGGGGGGGTGCGAGCTGGGCTCGCGTCCGGTCGATCTCCATATCTCGGCGCTCCGCGCGCTGGGCGCGGAGATAGCGCAGGACGGCGGCAACATATCGTGCCGCGCGCCGCGACTGAACGGCTGCCGCATAAATCTCGATTTTCCGAGCGTCGGCGCCACGGAGAACACGATGCTGTGCGCGGCGTGCTGTGAAGGAACGACGGTCATAACGAATGCCGCACGCGAACCGGAAATATGGGACCTGCAAAATTATCTGACACGGCTGGGATACCGGATACACGGGGCGGGTACGTCCGCCGTCACCGTGGAGGGCGCGGGCGTCTCCGGCGACGCCGAGCACAGCGTTATACCAGACAGGGTCGCGGCGGCGACGTATCTCGCGGCGGCCGCCTGTACCGGAGGAGATATCGAGATCACCGGCGTCATGCCGGAGCACTTCACGGCGGCGACCGACGCGCTGGCGGGCATGGGGTGCCAAATCTCCGGGGGGCACAACAGCGTGAGGATCAACTCGTCGGGCAGGTTGCGCGCCATACGTCCGGTGGTGACGCGCCCGTATCCCGGCTTCCCGACGGACGCGCAGCCGACCATAATGGCGGCGTGCCTGAGAGCGGAGGGCACGACGGTGTTCGTTGAGAATATATTTGAAAACAGGTACAGACACACCGACGAGCTGAAACGGCTGGGAGCGGACATCAAGGTCGAAGGGCGCGCGGCTATGGTCACGGGCGTGGAGCGGCTCAGGGGCGCGCCGGTCACATCGACGGATCTGAGAGGCGGCGCGGCGCTCGTTTTGGCGGCGCTTATGGCGGAGGGCGTCACGGAGGTTTCCGGAGTAGCGCACATCGACAGGGGTTACGACGATCTGGAGGGCGTGCTGAGGTCGCTCGGCGCGGACGTGCAGAGAGCGGATATGTAGGGACATAATATATATACGTCTATTATATGACATTCACAATGAAGGGAGAACAAAAGAAATGGCTGACAGGCGCGGGGCGAGGCGGTACGGCGGACATTCGGCGGCCGTGTATACGCCTGTCGCCCTGCTGCTCATTGTCTTTGTATCCGCATTCGGCGTCAGCGTATTTTTTCGGGTGACGGCTATCGTGGTAAGCGGCGCGTCGAAGTATACGCAGGACGAGATAATCAGTCAGTCCGGGCTTGAAGTGGGAGACAACCTCATATTCATCAACAGAGACGCCGCGGCGCGGCGCCTGCGGCAGTTGCCGTACGTCAGCGACGTGAGGATAGTACCCAGACTGCCGGATACAGTCGAGGTCATAATAACGGAGGCCGTGCCGATAGCCGTAGTGAGAGCGGACGGGAAGGATTGGCTGATAGACAGCGACGCGCGGATATTGGAGCAGACGGACGGGGCGTCCGGCGCGGATCATATATCGGTGCGCGGCGTCACTCCGGCGTCGCCGGAGCCCGGCGCGGGCATGGAGGTGGCGGCGGATTCCGAGACGCGGCTGAACTATCTGAAGGAACTGCTGCGCGCGATCGAGAAAAAGGGCATACAGGGAGACGTCGACGATATCGACATATCGAATATAAGCGCCATAACATTTTTGTACAGGGATATCACAGTCGTGATAGGCAGCGGAGACGACGCGGAGTATAAGATCGACAGGATGCTGGGCGCGGAAGAGGAGGCGAGACGGTCGGGCAGCACGGTCGTGAAGATAGATGTCTCGAAGGACGAGCATGTCAGCGTATTATAAAAAGCGCGTTAGACGCGATTGCCTTTGACATTTTTGCAAAAAATAACGTTTTTCCTATTGACCTCAGAGGAAAAACGATATACAATAGACAAAAAGCAGTCTAAATTGTCAATGTACGGGAGGAAGGATTAATGTCGTTAGCAACAGAGAGCGGTCCCGATAATGTTGTAACTATAAAGGTTATAGGTATCGGCGGCGCCGGGAACAATGCCGTCAACAGAATGGTAGAGGTCGGCACGGTGGGGGTGGAGTTTGTCGCGGTCAATACGGACAAGCCCGCACTGTCCAAGTCGGCGGCCAACCAGCGCATACAGATCGGGGAAAAGCTCACGCACGGGCAGGGCGCGGGCTCGGACCCGGATAAGGGTAAGCGCGCCGCCGAGGAGAGCAGGAACAATCTCGCCAATGCGCTGGAATCGACCGATATGGTGTTTGTCGCCGCGGGTATGGGGGGCGGCACCGGAACGGGCGCGTCTCCGGTGGTGGCGGACATCGCGCGCGAGGCGGGCATACTTACTATAGCCGTAGTCACAAAGCCGTTCCGGTTTGAGGGGAACAGGCGCATGAGTCAGGCCGAGGAGGGGACGCGGAATCTGCTCGGGAAGGTGGACTCTCTGTTTGTGATACCGAACGAAAACCTCAAAAAAGTATCCGAGCAGAAGATCACGCTGGAAAACGCGTTCGCCATTGCCGATAATGTGCTTACGCAGGCCGTTACGAGCATATCCGAGTTGATAAAGAATACCGACTACATCAACTTGGACTTCGCGGACATTACCACGATCATGAAAGACGCCGGTTACGCGCACATGGGCGTCGGGATATCGGCCGGGAAGGGCAAGGCGGAGGAGGCGGCGCGCATCGCCATACAGAGCGATCTTATGGAGACCTCGATAAGCGGAGCGCGCGGTATCATTATAAATGTCACCGGCTCGAAGTCTCTCGAGCTGGACGACGTGGAGGCGGCGGCAAGTCTTGTTCAGGAGGCCGCGCATCCGGACGCGAATATCATCTTCGGCGCCGGATACGACGAATCAATGGACGACGAGATACGGGTAACCATTATAGCTACGCGTTTTGACGACAAGCCGCAGGCCGCGCAGCAGCAGCAGGCGCCGAAGACAGGCCTGTTTTCCGGGGCGGTGGAGCGCGCGTCGTCGGAGGCGTCCGCAGAGGCGGTCGCGCTGGAACCAAAGACAGATCCGCAGAGCGCTATGCCCGAGCCGCCGCCGGAAGAGGATCCGTTTGACACGATCTTCAAGATTTTCAACTCCAAATAGGCGAAGGACTCCGCTGGGCCGTGCCGCGGGTATGGCGAGGGAGATGGCGCGCATTTTTGTCAGGCACCACGTGACACGCAGCGCCGCCGCGCTGTCATACTACCTTTTCCTGTCGGTGTTTCCGTTTCTCATATGCTGCAGCGCTATTGTCGGCAGCCTGAATATCGCGCAGATGAGCCTTCTGAACGGGCTGGACGGCATAATACCGGACAGCGCGGCGGAGGTCATCGGAGATTTTCTGAGATATGTGGGCGGAAACAGGTCGGCGCCTATGTTGGCGGTCGGAATAATCGTTATGATAACGACGTCCTCCGCCGCGTTTCGCACGGTGATGGGCATTATGGGGGATATTCAGGGCGGCATACGCTTTGAACGGGCCGTTGCGCAGCTTTTGAGCTTTGCGCTGTCAGTCGGCTTTCTAGCGGTGATCTACGTGTCGGGACTGATTATTGTCACAGGCGAGTGGTTCTTGAGACTGCTGAGTGCGGAGTTCGCGCTCGGCGATACGCTGGAGATGTGGAGCTGGGTCAGATTTGTGGTTTTATTTTTGCTGATGCTGGCCGTGATATACGCCATATACGTCATCTCCGCGCCGAAGGAGACCAAGGGGATACGCCGCCTGCCGGGGGCGATCATAGCCTCCGTGGCGCTTGTGGGCGTCAGCGTCCTGTTTTCGAGACTCATAAACGAGTCGGCAAAGTACGCTATAGTTTACGGTTATCTGGCGTCGTTCGTGGTGATGCTTGTATGGCTCTACACGTGCGGGATAATTCTGATAGCGGGCAATGTGTTCAACATTGCGAGCAACCGGGTATCAAAATATATTTGAGGAGTGTTGGAAAAATGATAAGAGTAGTGGCGAATAATTATATCAAACAGGAGCGCATGGACGAGTTTTTGACGACGGTGAAGGCGCTGGTCGAAAAGACGAACGCCGACGACAAGGGTTGCAGAAGCTACGCGCTGTACAAGGACACGCAGGATCCGCTCCATTTCACAATGCTGGAGGAGTGGGATAGTGAGGACGCGATCAAAGGCCATATGAGCTCGCCGCACTTTCTTGAGCTGATACCGGTGATAGACGACTGCTCCTCGAAGCCCGCCAACGTGACGATGTACGTCAAGGCGGTAGGGTAAGGCCGGCACGGTGGAAATCAGCGAAAAATACGCGCGGCTGGAACGGCGGCTGAGCGAACTCGGAAGCGTCGCCGTCGCGTTTTCCGGCGGGGTGGATTCCACATTTCTGCTGAAGGTAGCGCACGACGCGCTCGGGGAGAGAGCCATAGCCGTCACGGCGCGGTCGTGTTCGTTCCCGGAACGCGAGCTCCGGGAAGCGGCGGATTTCTGTGCCGCCGAGGGTATCGAGCACGTGATATGCGACTCCGAGGAGCTCGATATCGAGGGCTTTTCCTGTAACCCCAAAAACCGGTGCTATCTGTGCAAGAACGAGCTGTTTGGCAAAATATGGAAGGAAGCGCGCGCGCGCGGCATCCTTCACGTAGCCGACGGGTCGAATACCGACGACGAGGGCGATTACAGGCCGGGGCTCGAGGCGGCGCGCGAGCAGGGCGTCGACAGCCCGCTGAGATACGCGGGTATGTCAAAGGATGACATCCGGGAGCTCTCGCGCGGGCTCGGGCTCGCGACGTGGGACAAGCAGTCCTTTGCCTGCCTGTCGTCGCGCTTCCCGTACGGCGAGAGCATAACGCGGGAGAAGCTGGGCATGATCGACAGGGCGGAGCAGCTTCTGCTCGATCTAGGGCTGCGGCAAGTGCGCGTTCGGCACCACGGCGGCGTCGCGCGCATTGAGACGGACGAGCGGGGCATCGAGACGCTTCTGGATCGCGAGGTCCGCGAGTCGGTGCATGAAAAATTCAGAGAGTACGGATTTACATATGTCGCGCTCGATCTGCTAGGGTACCGCACGGGCAGCATGAACGAGACGCTGTGAGAGAGTTGATTGTGAGAGGTTTGATATAGATGAATCAGCTTGTGATCGTGCTGGATCTCGGAGGACAATATAAGGAGCTCATCGCGCGTAGGGTGCGCGAGTGCGGCGTGGCGTCCGCTATTCTTCCGGGCAACACGCCGATAGAGGAAATAAAGCGGTTGGCGCCTATCGGCATGATCCTGACGGGCGGGCCGGCGAGCGTGTACGAGTCGAATTCCCCGAAGTGCGACGCCGAGCTGTTCGCGCTGGGCATACCGGTGCTGGGCATCTGCTACGGTATGCATTTGATCGCGTATACGCTGGGCGGGACGGTCGAGCCGTGCGCGGTGCGCGAGTACGGCTGCACGGATATTGCGCTGGACACGGACTGTCCGCTGTTTGACGGTATGGACGCAAGCCAGACGGGGCTCATGAGTCACACGGATCAGGTCACGGCGCTGCCGGACGGCTTCGTACCGGTCGGCGCGACGGAGGCGTGTAAAAACGCGGCTTTCGCGGATACGGCGCGCTCGATATACGGCACGCAGTTTCATCCCGAGGTAGAGAGCACGCCGAACGGTACGGCCATGATACGTAATTTTTTGTATAACGTGTGTATGGCTACCGGCGACTACAGCATCGACGACTACGAGACGCGCATGATAGACGAGATACGCGCGCAGGTTGGAGATGAGTGCGTCGTGCTGGGCATGTCCGGCGGAGTGGACTCCTCCGTGTGCGCGGCGCTGCTCGCGAAGGCTATCCCCGGCAGGGTGTACTGTATATTTGTGGATCACGGGTTTATGCGCAAGGATGAGGGCAACGAGATAGAGGCTGCCTTCCCGTGGAGGCGCAGGCTCAGATTTATCCGCGTCAACGCCGGCGAGCGTTTTTTGCAACTGCTGCGCGGAGTGACGGATCCGGAACGCAAGCGCAAGCTCATAGGGGCTGAGTTCGTGCGCGTGTTCGAGGAAGAGGCAAATAAGCTGGGCAAAATAAAGTTTCTAGCGCAGGGGACGATATATCCTGACGTAGTGGAGTCGGGCGCGAACAAGTCGGCGGTCATCAAGAGCCATCACAACGTGGGCGGACTGCCTGAGAACATGGAGTTTCAGGGGCTTGTGGAGCCGCTGCGCGGTTTATTCAAGGACGAGGTGCGTATGCTGGGGCAGAGCCTCGGCCTGCCGAGGTCCATAACGGGACGTCAGCCGTTTCCGGGCCCCGGGCTCGCCGTGCGCGTAATAGGCGAGGTGACGCAGGGAAAGCTGAACACTCTGCGCGAGGCGGACGCCATATTCCGCGAGGAGATCAAGCGCCTGCGCGACAAGCCCGACCAATATTTCGCGGTACTCACCAACACGCGCTCTGTAGGAGTGATGGGCGACTACCGCACATACGGCTACACCGTAGCGCTGCGCGCCGTCAAGACCACGGATTTCATGACATGCGAGTACGCGCGCATACCGCAAAAGGTTCTGGCCCGCATTGCCTCACGCATAGTAGGCGAAGTCCCGGGCATCACCCGCGTAGTCTACGACATAACCGGCAAGCCACCCGCGACTATTGAATGGGAGTGACATTTGTGGCCAAAGAAACGCGATTCAAGATGAGCGAGGAGCGCCTCGCGGAACTCAAGGATGAACTCACCTATATGCAGACCGTACGCGAAAAAGAGGTGGCGGAGCAGATAAAAGAGGCGCGTTCATTCGGAGACCTGTCGGAAAACAGTGAGTACGATGAGGCGAAATCCGAGCAGGGCAAGCTGTACTCGAGGATAGCGGAGATAAAAAACCTCATCGAAAACGCCGAAATAATCCAGATGACCGACGATACCGACATTGTCGGCTT
>JAISBX010000121.1 GCA_031265965.1 Oscillospiraceae bacterium
TTGCGGTGTAGACTTGTGCGTGTCAAGTGTTCTTGCTTAACATGGAGGATTGCCGGATGCCGGAGGAGACCGTAAAAATGGTGGCGCTCTTTGATTTTTTCGGCGATACGCTCACCGAAAAACAGAGGGTGTATTTCGACCTCTACTACAACGAGGACCTGTCGCTCGCCGAGATCGCCGAGAACTACGGCGTCACGAGGCAGGGCGTGTACGACACGCTGTCGCGGGCGTGCGCGTCGCTCAACAGATTAGAGGAGAAGACGGGCGCCGTGCGGCGGTTCGGGGAGCTGCGCGACGGGCTCGGGTATGTGTGCGGACTGGCGGAACGGCTGGCGGAATATCCGGACGGGCAGGAGCGGCGCGGCAGTGCGGCGCGTGCGGCGCGGGAGCTCGTCGCGGCGCTCGGTGAATTGAAAGGCAAGGTGTCGTAGTGGCGTTTGAGAGCCTGTCGGAAAAGCTCGGCGCGGTCTTTAAGAAGCTTCGCGGTAAGGGGCGCATAAACGAATCCGACATAAAAGAGGCGATGCGCGAGGTTCGGCTGGCGCTGCTTGAAGCGGACGTCAGCTACAAGGTGGCGAAGGACTTTATAGCCGCGGTGAGCGTGAGGGCCGTCGGAGTCGATGTTCTGGAGAGCCTTACGCCGGCGCAGATGGTCATAAAGATCGTCAACGAGGAACTGTGCTCGCTCATGGGCGGAAGCGACGTTAAGCTAAACATCTCGTCCCGTCCCCCGAGCGTCGTCATGCTCGTGGGACTGCAGGGCGCGGGTAAGACGACGAACGGCGCCAAGCTCGCGGATTATATGCGCAAGCACAACAGCAAGCGCCCCCTGCTCGTCGCGTGCGACATATACCGCCCCGCCGCCATCGAACAGCTTCAAACAGTCGGCGCGAAGCTCGACATACCCGTGTTCCAAATGGGCAAGACAAGACCCGCGGATATAGCGCGCGCCGCCGTGTCGCACGCCGAGAAGCACGGCAACGACATAGTCTTCCTCGACACCGCCGGGCGCCTGCATATAGACGAGGAGCTCATGGGGGAGCTGCGCGAGATAAAAGACGTCGTGAAGCCCTCTGAGATACTGCTCGTCGTCGACGCGATGACAGGGCAGGACGCCGTCAACGCCGCCGAAGCCTTCGACGCTCAGCTCGGCATCGACGGCATAATGCTGACAAAGCTCGACAGCGACGCGAGGGGCGGCGCGGCGCTCTCAGTGCGCGCGGTGACGGGCAAGCCCGTCAAATTCGTGGGCATGGGAGAGAAGCTCGACCAGATAGACGTGTTCCACCCCGACCGCATGGCGTCGCGCATTCTGGGCATGGGAGACGTTCTTACGCTCATCGAGCGCGCCGAGCAGACCATCGACTCCAAACGCGCCGAGGAACTCGCGGATCGGCTGCTAAAAAACAGATTCACGCTGACCGACTACTACGAGCAGCTCACACAGTTCAAGTCCATGGGCGGCATATCCGATATAGCCGGTATGCTTCCGGGCGTCGACGCCAAGGCGCTGTCCGGCGCGGCCATAGACGAGCGGCTGCTGGCTCGCACGGAGGCGATAATCCTCTCGATGACGCCGCAGGAACGCGCCAACCCCTCGCTCCTCAACAGCAGCCGTAAGAAACGCGTCGCGGCGGGCTGCGGAGCGGGCGTCGTGGACGTCAACCGGCTTCTAAAGCAGTTCGACGCCATGCACGCAATGATGAAGCAGATAACACACGGAAAAATGCCGGCAATGTTCAACTCGAATAAAAAGCTGAAAAACAGCCTGATGCGGCTCAAATAACACGCGCCGCCGCATATAAAAAGTTTATTTTGGAGGGTAATCACAAAAATGGTAAAGATCAGACTTCGCAGGATGGGCGCAAAGAAGAACCCGTATTACAGGATCGTGGTAGCGGACTCAAGATCGCCGAGGGACGGCAGATTCATCGAGGAGATCGGCTCGTACGACCCGCTGGCTGACCCGTATCAGGTCAAGGTGGACGGGGAGCGCGCGCTCTACTGGATCAAAAACGGCGCTCAACCCACAGACACCGTGCGCTCAATGCTCAAAAAGAGCGGAGTCATACCGTCAGCTAAGAGAGAGGAATGACCGTGATATGAAGGATTTGTTGGTGTACATCGCGAAGCAGCTCGCCGACCGTACCGACGAAATCTCCGTGACCGAACGCGAGCTGGAGTCGGGCACGGTATTTGTTCTGCGCGTGGCGTCCGGCGACATGGGGAAGATCATCGGGCGACACGGCAGGATGGCAAAGGATATACGCACACTCATGCGCGCCGCGGGCAAACGTCAGGGCAAGCGCGTAAGCGTGGAGATCATGGGCTGATCAGCGTGGGACCCGAGCTGATCGAGACCGGTGAAATCGTCAGGGCGCAAGGCGTGCGCGGCGAGGTTCGGGTGGCGCCGTGGGCGGACAGCCCCGAATTCCTGTTGGGCTTTGACAGATTCTATGTGGACGGCGAACCCAGGCGCGTCGTCTCCGCGCGCGTCCACGGGAACACGGTCGTAATAGCGTTCGACGGCGTGACGGACGCCGCCGGGGCCGAGGCGCTGCGCGGCAAGACCGTATGGCTTGACCGCTCGGACGCCCGGCTCGAGGACGGCGAGCGCTTCATCGCGGATCTCATCGGCCTGCGCGCGATAGACACACGCGACGGCGGTGAATTCGGCGTCGTCCGCGATGTGTTAAAGCTGCCGCACGGCGACGTGTATGTGGTGGAGGACGGCGCCGGGCGCGAGATACTGATCCCGTCCGAACGCGAATTCGTGCGGGGCGTCGACGTAAGCGGCGGGACTATCAGCTTCACTCTTATCGAGGGCATGAGATGAGAATAGACATCATGACGCTCTTCCCCGACGCCGTAGGGGATATGCTCGTGGAGAGCGTGATAGGGCGCGGCCAGGAGCGCGGACATATACGCGTTGAGTGCCACCAGATACGCGACTACTCGCAAAACAGGCAAAAACAGGTCGACGACTACCCGTACGGCGGCGGGCGCGGCTGCGTTATGACGGCGCAGCCTCTTTACGACTGCTGGGAGCACATATGCGGGGAGGCCGGACACCGCGTACACACGATATATATGTCCCCGTGCGGCCATGTGTTCAGGCAGGAGGACGCAAAGCGTCTGGCCGCCGATTATACAAGACTAATCCTCGTATGCGGACACTATGAGGGCATCGACGAGCGCTTTATAGACGAGTGCGTCGACGAGGAGATATCAATAGGCGATTTCGTCCTGACAGGCGGCGAAATACCGGCGCTCGCCGTCGCGGACGCCGTGTGCCGGCTGATCCCGGGCGTGCTGCCGGACGAGGAGTGCTACACGCGCGACAGCCACTGGGACGGGCTGCTCGAACACCCGCAGTACACGCGCCCCGAGACATGGCGCGACAGGAGCGTCCCGCCTGTGCTCCTGTCCGGGAACCACGCGCAGATCGAAAAGTGGCGCCGCGAGGAGTCCCTAAAGCGCACGGCGGAACGCCGCCCCGATATG
>JAISBX010000153.1 GCA_031265965.1 Oscillospiraceae bacterium
GGAGCGGGGTTTTGTCGCGTGTTTGCGCGCCGAAAAATGCCGTGAAACGCGGGGATTTGCGCAGTCGCGATGATCCGGCAGATTGCGGGCTCCGGCCCGGTAACTGTCGGGGAGTATGTCCGGTATCGGCTTGCGCCGGTATGCAATCGGGCGGCTGAGAGAGTGCTGTATTGTCGTATATCGCCGGGCGCGGGAACAAACGGCTGGGAGACGGCCGATTTATTTTCCCCGCGGGAATGATACGCACGGTTATGTGTACAGAAATTTTCTCGTTCGCGCCGACAGAGTATATTATATGTATATGTCGGAGGGAAAAAATCATGGCAATCGGAAAGAAAATGATCCGAATACGGCTCAAGGCGTATGACCACCAGCTCATCGACCAGTCGGCGGCTACGATAGTGGAGACGGCAAAGCGCACGGGCGCTCAGGTCTCCGGGCCCATCCCGCTGCCCACAAAAAAAGAGGTTGTCACTATCCTGCGCGCGGTGCACAAGTACAAGGACAGCCGCGAGCAGTTTGAGCGCCTCACGCACAAGAGGCTTATCGACATCATCGGCCCGACGCAGAAGACGGTCGAGGCGCTCATGTCCCTCGAGCTGCCGGCGGGCGTCGAGATCGAGATAAAGCTCTGAGAGGAGGAGACACGTGGAAAAGGCGATCATAGGCAGAAAGGCCGGTATGACGCAAATATTCGACGGCAACGGCAAGGTCATACCCGTCACTGTTATAGAGGCCGGCCCGTGCGTCGTGGTACGGAAGAAGACGGTCGAGAGCGACGGGTACAGCGCCGTGCAGCTCGGCTTTCAGGATGTCAAGGAGCGCAAGCTGACGAAGCCGGAGCTGGGGCATCTGAAAAAGGCGGGCGTCACGGCAAAGAAGCATCTTAAGGAATTCAGGCTCGACGGCGCGGACTCGCTGGAGGTCGGCGGTCAGTTGAACGCAGACGTGTTCGCGGAGGGCGACAGGGTGGACGTCACGGGAGTGTCGAAGGGCAAGGGCTTCGCGGGCGTCATCAAGCGCCACGGGGCGCAGCGCACGCCCATGTCGCACGGCGGCGGCCCGGTTCACCGGCACGCCGGCTCGATGGGCTCGGGAACGGATCCGTCGCGCATATTCAAGGGCAAAATAGGCGCGGGACACATGGGCGCGGAGCAGGTGACGGTACAGAATCTGGACGTGGTAAAGGTCGACGCGCAACTGGGCTATATCGCCGTCAGGGGCGCGGTGCCCGGGCCCAGGGGCGGACTGGTGTACGTCAAAGACACGGTCAAGAACGTCTGAGGAGAGGGGAGTCAAGACAGATGACGGCAATCAAGGTGTACAACATAGCCGGGGAGGTCACGGGCGAGACGACGCTTCCCGACGCCGTTTTCGGCATAGAGCCGAACAGATTCGCGCTGCACGAGATCGTAAAGAACCACCTCGCCAGACTCAGGCAGGGCACGCAGTCCGCGCTGACACGCGCGGAGGTCTCGGGCGGAGGCATAAAGCCGTACCGCCAGAAGGGCACGGGACGCGCGCGGCAGGGCTCGACGAGGGCGCCGCAGTTCACACACGGCGGCGTGGCGTTCGCGCCGAAGCCGAGGGACTACGGCTATACGATAAACAAGAAGCTGCGCCGGCTCGCGCTGAAGTCCGCGCTCTCCGAGAAAGCGCTGAGCGAGTCCGTCGTGGTGATCGACAGCATTGAGTTTGAGAGCATAAAGACAAAGGATTTCAGGAAGTTTCTCGAAGCCGTGGGCGTCGAGGGAAAGGCGCTCGTCGTGACGCCGGACGTGAGGCGCAACGTAGTGCTCAGCGCGCGCAATCTGCCGAAGGTGCGCACAACAACGGCGTCGCTCCTGAGCGCGTACGACATAATCGACGCGAAGACCGTGGTTGTGGACATGGCGGCGCTGCCTAAAATCGAGGAGGTGTACGCGTGATGAGAACCGCATACGACATTGTTTTGCGCCCGATCATCACAGAGCAGTCGATGGAGCACGGCGACATCGGCAAGTATGTCTTTGAGGTCGCGCGCGACGCGAATAAGATAGAGATAAAGAAAGCCGTCGAGACCATTTTTGACGTAAACGTCAATAAAGTCACGACGCTGAACATGCAGGGCAAGAAAAAGCGCACGGGGCGGTACCCGGAGGGCAGCCGCAAGGCGTGGAAGAAGGCGGTCGTCAGGCTGACGCAGGACTCGAAGACCATTGAATTCTTTGAGGGAATGATATAAGGGCGGCTGCCCGAAAACGAAAGGAATGGTCACAAAATGTCCGTCAAACTGTATAAACCTACAACTCCCTCGAGAAGGCACATGTCTGTGCTGGGCTTCGGGGAGATCGACAAGAGGGCGCGGCCCGAACGCAAGCTCACGCAGACGCTGAAAAAGCACTCGGGACGCAACAGCTACGGCCGCATAACAGTCAGGCACAAGGGCGGCGGCAACCGCAGAAAATACAGGCTCATCGACTTCAAGCGCGATAAGCTCGGCGTCGCGGGGCGCGTCCTGCGTCTGGAGTACGACCCGAACCGCAGCGCGAATATAGCGCTCGTGGAGTACCCGGACGGCGAGCGGCGCTACATTCTGGCGCCTGTGGGGCTCTCGGCCGGAGACGCGGTGCTCGCGTCCCCGGAGGCGGACATCAAGCCCGGGAACGCGCTTCCCATCTCCGCCATACCGCTCGGCACGGTCATCCACAACATCGAGCTGTATCCCGGCAAGGGAGCGCAGCTCGTGAGGTCGGCCGGGGTGTCCGCGCAGCTCATGGCGAAGGACGGCGGCATGGCGCAGGTGAGGCTGCCTTCTGGCGAGTACCGGCTCATACGGCTCAACTGTATGGCGACGATAGGTCAGGTGGGAAACGTGGACCACTCGAATATATCGATAGGAAAGGCCGGCAGGGCGCGCCACATGGGCATCAGGCCGACGGTGCGCGGCTCGGTCATGAACCCGAACGACCACCCGCACGGCGGCGGAGAGGGCAAGAGCCCCATAGGCAGGCCGGGCCCCGTTACCCCGTGGGGCAAGCCGACGCTCGGGTACAAGACGCGCAAGGTCAAAAACCGCACGAGTAAGTTTATAGTCAAACGCCGCGGCGTTAAATCGTAAGGGAGGGCGCAGATTGTGAGCAGAAGCATAAAAAAAGGTCCCTTCGCGGCGCCGGAGCTCTTGAAGAGAGTCGACGAGATGAACGCGTCGGGCAGCAAAAAGGTATTGAAGACATGGTCGCGGGCGTCCACCGTCTTCCCGACGTTCGTCGGGCATACGATAGCGGTCCACGACGGGCGGCGCCACGTGCCGGTGTACATCACCGAGGACATGGTAGGCCATAAATTGGGCGAATTCGCTCCGACGCGCACATACCGCGGGCACGCCGGCAGCAAGACGACCAGATAAGGGGGGCTCGGACAGAATATGGCGGCAAAAGCACATTTGAAGTACGCGCGCATTTCGCCGAGAAAGTGCAAGATCGTCTGCGATCTCATAAGAGGCAAGAACACGGATATCGCCAGAGCCATACTGCAGGGGACTCCAAAGGCGGCGTCCGAGCTGATGATCAAGCTTCTCGACAGCGCCGTGGCAAACGCCGAGAACAACCACGACATGGATCCCGACAACCTGTATGTCTCCGAGACATACGCCAATCCCGGCCCGATAATCAAGCGCATGATGCCGAGGGCGCACGGCAGGGGATACCGGATAAACAAGCGTACCTCGCACATAACGATCGCCGTGGCCGAAAGACAGTGAGGGAGGACAGCGTATGGGACAGAAGGTAAATCCGCACGGCTTCAGAGTCGGCATAATCAAGGACTGGGACTCGCGCTGGTACGCGCGCCCTGACAAGGTGGGCGACCTCGTCGTCGAAGACTACAATATCCGCAAATATCTCAAGGGGCTGCTCTACTCCGCGGGCGTGCCCAAGATAGAGATAGAGCGCGACAACACGCGCGTGCGGATATTCATCCACTGCGCGCGCCCGGGCGTGATCATAGGCAAGGGCGGAGCGGAGATCGAGCGGCTGCGCGGCGTCATGGAGGCGCGGATCGGCAAGACCGTGGCGATCTCGATCGTGGAGGTCAGGAACGCCGACACGAACGCCCAGCTCGTCGCGGAGAACATCGCGCAGAAACTCGAAAAGCGCAGCGGGTTCCGCCGGACGATGAAAAACGCGATGAGCCGCGCCATGCGGCTCGGGGTACGCGGCATAAAGGTCATGGTATCCGGACGTCTCGGCGGCGCGGAGATCGCGCGCAGCGAGATGTATCACGAGGGCACGATACCGCTTCAGACGCTGAGGGCGGATATAGAGTACGGCTTCTCCGAGGCCGCTACGACATACGGCCGCATAGGCGTGAAGGTGTGGATATATAACGGCGAGATACTCAGCCAGACGCTCCGCACGACGCCGCGCACGATGGATACCTCGCGTCCGCCCAGAGACCGCAGGCAGGGCGGCGCGCGCTCCGGCGGCGGACGCGGTTACGACAACCGCGGCGGCGGCTACGGCAACAACCGCGGCGGACAGGGCGGAGGTTACGGCAACTACAACCGCGGCGGCCAAGGCCAAGGTCAAGGCGGACAGGGCGGCGGCTACAACCGCGGCGGCGGACAGGGCGGAAGCTACGGCGGTGGCCAAGGCGGGAGCTACGGCAACAACCGCGGCTGCCAAGGCGGCGGCTACGGAGGCTACAACCGCGGCGGCCAAGGCCAAGGCGGACAGGGCGGAGGTTACGGCGGCGGACAGTCAGGGGGCTATAACCGCGGCGGTCCGGGCGGCCGTCCGGGCGGCGCCGGGGGAACCGGCGGCGCCGGAGGGTCCGGAGGACAGCCGTCGGGAGAAGGAGGCGGTAACTGATGCTTTTACCCAAGAGAGTCAAGCACAGAAAGGTACAGCGCGGCCGCATGAAGGGGCGCGCGACGCGCGGCACGGATGTGGTGTACGGGCAGTTCGGAATGCAGGCCACAGAGCCGGCGTGGATAACGTCAAACCAGATCGAATCCGCGCGTATCGCGATGACGAGATATACAAAGCGCGGCGGCAAGGTGTGGATCAAGATATTCCCGGATAAGCCGGTGACGAAGAAACCCGCCGAGACGCGCATGGGCTCCGGCAAGGGGTCGCCGGAATACTGGGTGGCCGTCGTGAAGCCCGGGCGCGTACTGTTCGAGATTGCGGGCGTCAGCGAGGAGGCGGCGCGCGAGGCCATAAGGCTCGCAGGGCACAAGCTGCCGTGCAAGACGAAGTTCGTCGTGCGCGACACAGTGTCGGATTACGTGCCGGCGCCGGTGCCGGAGGCCGCGCGGGAGACTGAGACGGGTGGTGAACCAGATGAAGGCAAGTGAGGCGCGCAAGTTCAGTGACACTGAGCTGGAAGAAAAGCTGACGGGGCTGAAAAAGGATCTGTTTTTTCTCAGGATGCAGCACGCCACGAACCAGCTCGATAATCCGATCAGGATTTCACAGGTTAAGAAGGATATTGCCCGAGTCAAGACGGTCATTCGCCAGAAGCAGCTCGGACTTTGAGGAGGATTTTGAAAGATGAGTGAAGTCAGGACGTCCTCCAGAAAGACGAGGACCGGCAAAGTGGTATCCGACAAGATGGACAAGACGATAGTCGTCGCCGTGGAGGACCGCGTGGCGCATCCGCTGTATAAGAAGATCATCAAGCGGACGTATAAGCTCAAGGCGCACGATGAGAAGAATGAGTGCGGCGTCGGAGACAGGGTGCTCGTCATGGAGACGCGGCCTCTTTCAAAGGATAAGCGCTGGCGGCTCGTTGAGATCGTCGAGAAGGCGAAGTAGGGGGGCGGCGGCATGATACAGCAGGAGACATATCTAAAGGTCGCCGACAACACGGGCGCTAAAGAGATAAAATGTATACGTGTGCTCGGCGGCTCAAAGCGGAAATACGGCAATATCGGCGATGTGATCGTGGCGTCGGTGCGAAAGGCCGCGCCGGGCGGCACGGTGAAAAAGGGCGAGGTGGTAAGGGCCGTCATCGTGCGTTCCGCCAAGGGCGTGCGCCGCGCCGACGGGACTTACGTCCGGTTCGACGAGAACGCAGCCGTGCTCATAAGGGACGACAAGAACCCGAGGGGCACGCGCATATTCGGGCCGGTCGCCCGCGAGCTGCGCGACAAGGACTACATGAAGATCCTGTCGCTCGCGCCCGAAGTATTGTAGGGGAGGCGGCGGAATGAATATAAGATCGGACGACACGGTCGTGGTACTGTCCGGCAGGGACAGGGGCAAGCGCGGCAAGGTGCTCAGAGTAGACAGGAAGGGCGGCAAGGTCGTAGTCGAAGGCGTGAGCGTCGCGAGCCGGCACCAGAAGCCCCGCAAGCAGGGGGAAGAGGGCGGCATAATAAGAAAAGAGACGCCGCTCTACGCGTGCAAGGTCATGCGTGTGTGCCCCAAGTGCGACAAGCCGACGCGAACGGCTTTTAAGCTGAAAGAGGACGGCTCCAAGACGCGCTTTTGTAAGAAGTGCGGCGCGGAGATATAGGAGGCGGATCATATGGCAAGATTAAAACAAAAATATCGGGAAGACGCCGTACCCGCCCTGATGAAAAAATTCAGTTATCGCAATATCATGCAGACGCCCCGGATAGACAAGATCGTGGTGAACGTCGGGTGCGGCGACGCGCGCGACAACGCCAAGGCCATCGACGCCGTGGTGCGCGACATAACGGCGATAACGGGGCAGAAGGCCGTAGTAACGAAAGCGAAAAAGTCGGTCGCCAACTTCAAGCTGCGCGAGGGGATGCCGGTAGGCGTGAAGGTCACGCTGCGCGGCGAGCGGATGTGGGAGTTTTTGGACAGACTGCTCAACGTGGCGCTCCCGCGCGTGCGCGATTTCCGCGGCATAAGCCCGAACTCGTTCGACGGGCGCGGCAACTACGCGCTGGGCATTAAAGAACAGCTCATATTCCCGGAGATCGACTACGATAAGATCGAGAAGATACGCGGCATGGATATCGTGATATGCACGACCGCCGGGTCGGACGAGGAGGCGAGAGAGCTCCTGTCCGTCATGGGGGCGCCGTTCACACAGGTATAGGCCACATTGACGCGCGGGCGTGTTTGCCGGCGACATATCGAAAGGATGTTCACAGATTATGGCGAAAAAGTCCATGATATTAAAGCAGAAGAGGCAGCCCAAGTTCTCAACGCGCAGCTATAACCGCTGCAAGATTTGCGGGCGTCCGCACGCGTATCTGCGCGACTACGGCGTTTGCCGCATATGCTTCCGCAATCTGGCTTACAACGGGCAGATACCGGGGGTCAAGAAGGCGTCCTGGTAAGAGCGGGGCGAGAGAATACGACGGCGAAAGGTCGCGCCGGCGGGAGACTGCCGGCGGTGAAACCTCGCCGCGAAAACAGGCGGGGCCTGTAACTTGGACAAAGGGGGAAACAGCACATGCATATAACCGACCCGATTGCCGATATGCTCACTCGCATAAGAAACGCGTACGCGGCGAAGCACAGCTCTGTCGAGATACCCGCGTCGAACATGAAAAAGGCGATCGCGCAGATATTGCACGAAGAGGGATATATAAGGAACTACCAGATCATCAATAACGGGCTTCAGGGGATAATCAAGGTATCGTTGAAGTACAACAGCGGCGAGAAAGCGGTGGCGGGGCTCAGGCGCGTGTCCAAGCCGGGCCTGCGCGTCTACGCGGGCGCCGACGAGCTGCCGTACGTCCTGCGAGGACTGGGCGTCGCGATAGTTTCCACATCTAAGGGCGTAATGACAGACAAGAAGGCAAGGGCGGCGCACGTAGGCGGCGAAGTCCTCGCGTTCGTGTGGTAAGGGGGTAACGGGATGTCAAGGATCGGGAAGACCCCCATAACGGTCCCGCAGGGCGTGACCATAGAGGTGGCGGCGGGCAACGCGGTCAAGGTAAAGGGTCCGAAGGGGACGCTCGAGCGGACGCTCAATCCGGAGATAAGCATAAATGTGGACGGGCAGACGGTCACGGTGACGCGCCCGGGCGACGAGCCGAGGCTGCGCGCGCTCCACGGGCTCAACAGGTCGCTGCTCAACAACATGGTCGTGGGCGTCACGGAGGGATACAAAAAGGAGCTCGACGTGAACGGAGTCGGCTACAGGGCGGCGAAAGAGGGCAAGAAGCTGGTCATGAATCTGGGCTACTCGCATCAAGTGGTGGTAGAGGAGGCAAACGGCATCACGATAGACGTGCCCGCGCCGAACAAGATCATCATAAACGGGATAGACAAGCAGGCCGTCGGACAGTTCGCGGCCGAGGTTAGGAAGAAGAGACCGCCGGAGCCCTATAAGGGCAAGGGCATTAAATACGCAGACGAGGTCATTCGCCGCAAAGAAGGCAAGACCGGCGCGAAATAAGAAGGAGGTGTGCCTACATGATAAAAAGACCGGATACAAACGCGCAGAGGCTCCGGCGGCATAAGAGAGTAAGGGGCAAGGTCTCAGGTACGCCGGAGCGTCCGAGATTGAATGTCTTCCGCAGCGAGAGGCATATATACGCAGCGCTAATAGACGATACGCGCGGCGCGACGCTCTGCGCGGCGTCCTCTGTCGAGAAGGGCTTCGACGGCGCGGGCGGCAACAAGGACGCCGCGAAGCGGGTCGGGCTAATGCTAGCCGAACGCGCCAAGGCGAAGGACATCGAAACGGTGGTGTTCGACAGAGGCGGGTATATATATCACGGGCGCGTGCAGCAGCTCGCGGAGGGCGCCCGCGAGGGCGGCCTGAAATTTTAGGCGGGGAGGGAATAGTCGGTATGGCATACGGCGGCAACAGAAGGGACAACAGGAGAGACGACAGAAGAGACGAGACCCCGCCTGAATTCTCGGAAAAGGTGGTTTCACTTAACCGCGTATCGAAGACGGTCAAGGGCGGGCGCATATTCAAGTTCGCGGCCCTGTGCGTCGTAGGGGACGGAAAGGGAAGGGTCGGCTTCGGGCTTGGCAAGGCCGGCGAGGTTTCGGAGGCCATCCGCAAGGGCATAGAGGACGCGAAGAAGAACGTCGTGACTGTTACGATCTCCGGTTCAACGATACCGCACGAGGTCACGGGCCGTTTCGGCGCCGGCAAGGTGCTGCTCAAGCCCGCGCCCGCGGGAACGGGAGTCATAGCGGGCGGCGCGGTGCGCGCCGTCGTCGAGGCGGCGGGCATATCGGATATCAGGACAAAGTGCCTGAGGTCAAACAATCCGCAGAACGTCGTGGCGGCGACGATGGTCGGGCTGCGCTCACTTCGCGACGCCGCGCAGGTCGCGAGGATCAGGGGCAAGTCCGCTGATGATATTCGCGCATAGTCAGGGGAGGAGAAGGAGCAATGGCAAATCTGAGGATCAAGCTCGTAAAGAGCCTGAACGGCAGGCTGGATAAACACATAGCCACCGCGAGGTCTTTGGGGCTTACCAAGATAGGCAGTCAGACCGTACAGCCGGATAACCCCCAGACGGCGGGTAAGATAGCGCAGATACGGTATCTTATCTCTGTGACCGAGGAGTAACAGACAGTAGGAGGACGGGAACATGAGTTTACACGAGCTTTCTCCGGCCGCGGGATCGACCCGCCCGGCCAAGCGCCGCGGCAGGGGGCACGCGACCGGCAACGGCAAGACGGCGGGGCGCGGACATAAGGGCCAGAAGGCGCGCAGCGGCGGCGGGGTGAGGATCGGTTTCGAGGGCGGTCAGATGCCGCTGCACCGCAGGGTCCCGAAGAGGGGCTTCAACAATATATTCGCGAAACCGCCGGAGTCCGTCAACGTGTCGGCGCTCGACGCGTTCAACGACGGCGACACGGTGGGGCAGCAGGAGCTTCTGGATGCGGGCATCCTTTCAAAGTGCAGGTTCGGCGTGAAGATACTCGGAGGCGGCGAGCTGAAAAAAAAGCTGACCGTCCGGGCGGTCGCGTTTTCCGCGCAGGCAAGGAGCAAGATAGAAGCTGCCGGCGGAAAAGCGGAGGTGGTGTGAAGTGCTCCAGACCTTACGCAACGCCTGGCGAGTAGATGAAATAAGAAAAAAACTGCTGTTTATGCTGTTCATGGTGCTCATATACCGTTTGGGCAACGTCGTCACGGTGCCCTATATAGATACGCAGCTCCTGAGCAGCTACTTCAACAGCCAGCAGAACACGCTGCTCGGACTTCTGAACACGATGTCCGGCAGCGCGCTGGAGCGGGCGTCGATATTCGCGATGTCCATACAGCCGTATATCAACGCGTCCATCATCATTCAATTGCTGACCATCGCGATACCCGCCCTTGAGCGTATGCAAAAAGAGGGCGGCGAGGAAGGCAGGAAGACGCTGGAAAAAATTACCAGATATTCCACCGTCGTGATAGCGCTCATCCAGGGCTACGGCTATTACGTGCTCATAAAGAACGGCACGGGCTCCGTCAGCTTCCTCGCGGAGGGCGCGCAGGGCCTGTGGCCGGCGATAGTCATAATCGCGTCGTTTATCACCGGAAGCGCGCTGCTGATGTGGATGGGCGAGCAGATAACCGAATTCGGCATTGGAAACGGTATATCCATCATCCTGTTTGTGAGTATCGTCTCGCGCTTCCCGACGCAGGTGTACAACATAATCGTCGGGCGCCCGGCGTCCGGGGAGACGCCCGCGACGGGCTTCGCCAACGACCCGGGGCACTGGTGGCTGTATTTGCTCATGCTCGTGGGCGCACTGGCCATCATGGCGCTGATCGTCATAGTTACGAACTCCGAGCGCAGGATACCGGTGCAGTACTCAAAGCGCGTGGTGGGGCGGAAGATGTACGGGGGGCAGTCCACGCACCTGCCGATGAAGGTGAACATGTCGGGCGTTATGCCCATCATCTTCGCGCAGTCGATAGCGTCGGTGCCCGCGACTATAGCGACGTTCGTGCCCAGATGGTCGGACGGCTGGTTCGTCAGGTTTTTCGAGCCGACGGGCATACCGTACGCGGTCCTATATTTTCTGCTGATAGTGTTCTTCTCGTTCTTCTATTCCACGGTCCAGTTCAATCCTATCGAGATAGCGAATAATCTCAAGAAGAACGGCGGCTTTATACCCGGCTTCCGCGCGGGCAAGCCGACCTCGGAGTTTATACAGAAGGTGCTGACGAAAATCACGCTTTTCGGCGCTATCTATCTCGCTATAATCGCGATAACCCCGATCCTCATAAGCCACTTCTCCGCGACGGCGGCGACCTCCGGGATATCGCTGGGCGGCACGTCCATCATAATCGTGATCTCCGTGGCGCTTGAGACTATCAAGCAGCTTGAGTCCCAGCTCCTCATGCGCCACTACAAGGGATTTTTAGAGTAATTTCGTTTGAAATGGAGGGTTATATTTTATTGAAAATGATATTGCTCGGGCCTCCCGGGGCGGGGAAGGGAACTCAGGCTGAAATTCTTGGCCGGCGTCTTGGCATACCGGTCATATCCACCGGAAACATGCTCAGGGCGGCCGTGAAGAACGAGACGCCCGTCGGGCTGAAGGCAAAGGCGTATATGGACGCGGGAGAGCTCGTGCCCGACGACGTAATAATCCAGATGACGAAGGAGCGGCTCGGGGAGCCGGACTGCGGGAGCGGCTATATACTCGACGGAATGCCGCGGACGCTCGCGCAGGCGCGCGCGCTCGAGGACATTGGCGTGGAGGCCGACGTCGCGCTTTCGATCGAGATATCGGACGCCGAGATCAAACAGAGAATGACAGGCAGGCGCTCGTGCCCGGAGTGCGGCGCGACATACCATATCGAGAGCAGCCCGCCCAAGAACGCGGGGATATGCGACGGGTGCGGGGCGGCGCTTACGATTCGCGGCGACGACAAGCCGGAGACGGTGAAAAACCGTCTCGAGGTGTATCACCGCGAGACGGAGCCGTTGAAGGAGTTCTATCGTGTGCGCGGCAGGCTGAAGACTGCGGACAACGTCCCCGGAGTCGAGGCCACGACGGCGGTTATCCTCAGGGCTCTGGGAATATAGCATGATAAAGCTCAAATCCCCGGAGGAAATCGAGTTGATGAGACAGGCCGGGAGAATTACGGCCGGTGCGCGCGCGCTGGCGGGAGAGATGGCCGTCATAGGAGTGAGGACAAAGGAGATCAACAGCGCGGTGCACGATTATATCGTGTCAAGGGGCGCGGCGCCGGCCTTTTTGAACTACGGAGGCTTTCCCGCGAGCGCGTGTATATCGGTAAACGAGGAGGTCATACACGGTATACCGGGCGACAGACGGCTGCGCGACGGCGACATCGTCAGCGTGGACGTGGGAGCGGTGAAGGACGGTTATATCGGCGACTGCGCGGACACGTTCATAGTCGGAGGCGCCGGGAGCGAGGCGGTGCGGCTCGTGGAGGCGACGCGGAGGTGCTTCTTTGAAGCGCTGCGTTACGCGCGAGTGGGCTTCAGGGTTTCCGACGTTTCGGGCGCCGTGCAGAGATACGCGGAGTCGAACGGGTTTTCGGTGGTCCGGGCGTTTGTTGGACACGGCATCGGCACAAAGATGCACGAGGACCCGCAGGTGCCGAACTACATCGAGAAACCGCGTAAGGGCCCCGACCCGAGATTGCTGCGGGGCATGGCGCTGGCGATCGAGCCTATGGTAAACGCGGGCGGCTACGGCGTAAAAACGCTCAAGGACAAGTGGACCGTGGTGACGCTGGACGGCAGCCTGTCCGCCCACTATGAGAATACGGTGATGATAACCGACGGCGACCCGGAGATACTTACGGTCGCGGAGGGCGCGGGCTATGGAGCTTGAGATGGCGGATATCGTCGTATCGCGCAACGGCCGGGATACGGGCAGGAGGTTTTTTGTAGTGGGTTTGGACGACGGCGGGTACGCGCTGCTGGCGGACGGAAGATACCGCAGAGTTGAAAAGCCGAAACGCAAAAAGCAAAAGCACCTGAGCTTTGAGTCGCGCGGCGGAGGCGACAGGGCCGCCGTGAAGCTGCGAAGCGGCGAGAGAGTGACAAACAGCGAGTTGAGAAAGGCGATTATGGAATACGACGCCGCTCGCGCGGCTGAAAAGGGGGCGTGCTGACTTGGCAAAGGCGGACATGATCGAATTGGAGGGAACGGTGGTCGAGTCGCTGCCTAACACGCTGTTTCAGGTCGATATAGGCAGCGGTCACACGATTCTGGCGCACATATCCGGCAAGCTGCGTATGAATTTCATCCGTATACTTCCGGGCGACAAGGTGACAGTCCAGATGTCGCCCTACGACCTGACGCGCGGCCGGATAACGTGGAGAAGCAAATGACAGCTTTTACAGGACTTTATGCGATTAGGGGTGAGCGGAAATGAAGGTGAGACCGTCTGTCAAGGCGATGTGTGAGAAATGCAAGGTCATCAAGCGCAAGGGCAAGGTAATGGTGATCTGTGAGAACCCGAAGCACAAACAGCGGCAGGGCTAGTAATAATATTATGAAAGGAATGGTTAATAAAAAATGGCACGAATTGCCGGCGTCGATTTGCCGAAGGACAAAAGGATCGAGATAGGGCTCACCTATGTGTTTGGCATAGGCTTGACAAGCTCGCGCAAGATACTCGCCGCCACAGGCGTCAGTCCCGATACGAGAGTGAAGGATCTGACAGACGCGGAGGAGACGGCGCTGCGCGAGTGCATCGACAAGAACTACACGGTGGAGGGCGACCTCCGGCGCACCGTTGCGCTTGACATCAAGCGCCTGACCGAGATAGGCAGCTACAGGGGGATGCGCCACAGGCGCGGACTGCCCGTCAGGGGACAGCGGAGCAAGACGAACGCGCGCACGCGCAAGGGGCCCAAGCGCACGATCGCAAATAAGAAGAAGTAAGGAAGTGATATGTAATGGCGGCACCCAAAGGTAAGAAGGTCAGGACTCGCAGGCGCGAACGCAAGAATATTGAAAGGGGCGCGGTTCATATCAGCTCGTCCTTCAACAATACGATGGTCACGATCACCGATACGCGGGGGAACGCGCTCTCGTGGGCGTCCTCCGGCGGTATGGGCTTCCGCGGCAGCAGAAAGTCGACGCCGTTCGCCTCACAGACGGCGGCGGAGACCGCGGCGAAGGCCGCGATGGAGCACGGGCTGAAGACGGTAGAGGTGTTCGTCAAGGGGCCGGGTTCCGGGCGCGAGGCGGCGATCAGGGCGCTTCAGACGGCGGGGCTGGAGGTCACCATGATAAAAGACGTCACACCCATCCCGCACAACGGCTGCCGTCCGCCGAAAAGGCGCAGAGTATAGCGCGGCACAGAGTATAAGGAGGTAAAACAGTATATGGCGAGATATACCGGCGCGGTCTGCCGCCTTTGCCGCAGGGAGAGTCAGAAGCTATTTCTAAAGGGAGACAGGTGCTATACTGACAAGTGCGGGCTGGATCGCAGACAGTATGTGCCCGGACAGCACGGACAGGGGCGCGGTCAGACGCGCACTAAGGTCTCGGAGTACGGCACGCAGTTGCGCGAGAAGCAGAAGGCGAAGAGATATTACGGGATATTGGAGAGCCAGTTCAGGGGATATTTTGAGCTGGCGAGCAAGCGCAAGGGCAAGACTGGCGAGAACCTGCTGGCGATTTTGGAGTCGAGGCTCGACAACACCGTCTACAGGCTGGGGTTTGCGATGAGCCGCGCGGAGGCGAGGCAGCTTGTGCGGCACGGACATTTCACGGTGAACGGCAGACGCGTAAATATACCGTCGTTCCTTGTGCGGCCGGGCATGGTTCTGGCGCTGAAGGAATCCAGCCGCTCGCTTGATAAGTTCAAGACGGTCATCGAGGCGAATTCCTCGCGGCAGCCGCCCAAGTGGCTGGAGTACGACGCGCAGGCGCTTTCCGCCAAAATAGTCGCGGCGCCCGAGCGGGACGACATCGATCTACCGATTGAGGAGCAGTTGATCGTCGAGCTGTACTCAAAATAAAAATAACCCTCATTATTTGGATAGCTGATATGAGCAGACATGGCGACAGGAGACACTAGGCAATATTATCGGCCGCATCGTTTTACTTGAGCTCCGGCCGATGGCGCAATAAGGAGGGTATGTATGGTCGAAATTGAAAAGCCGAGCATAAGGTGCATTGAGACGCCCGGCGACGATAACTACGGGAAATATGTCGTTGAGCCGCTGGAGCGCGGCTACGGAACGACGCTGGGAAATTCGCTGCGCAGGATAATGCTCTCATCGCTGCCCGGAACGGCGGTGACGACGGTGAAGATCGCCGGGGTGCAGCACGAGTTTACAACTCTTCCCGGCATCAAGGAGGATGTCACAGAGATAATCCTCAATATAAAAAGTATAGTGGCGCGCCTTCACACGCAGCATTCCAAGACCGTCTACATCGAGGCGCAGGGCAAGGGCGAGGTGACGGCGGGAGATATAAAGGCCGACGGCGAGGTGGAGATACTCAATCCGGAGCTTCACATCGCGACGCTTGGCGAGGACGCGACTCTGAATATCGAGATGACGCTTGACCACGGACGCGGGTACGTGCCCGCCGAGAGGAACAAGCTCTCGCAACCTATAATAGGCGTCATTCCGGTAGATTCGATTTACACCCCGGTACTGAAGGTCAATTACGCGGTAGAAAACACGCGCGTAGGCAACATGACGGATTACGACAAGCTCACGCTCGAGGTGTGGACCGACAAAACGATCCCGGCGCGCACGGCGCTGTCTCTGGGCGCAAAGATACTCTGCGAACACTTCGCGCTGTTCACCGACTTATCGGACATTGTAGCCAGCAGGGTGAATGTCATGGAGAAGCTGAACATACAGCGCGAGCGGGTATTGGAGATGACCATTGAGGAGCTGGACCTATCGGTGCGCAGCTTTAACTGTTTGAAGCGCGCGAATATAAACACCGTCGAGGATCTTATATCCAAGACCGAGGAAGAGATGATAAAGGTTCGCAACCTCGGGCGCAAGTCGCTCGAGGAGGTCATGCACAAGCTGGCTATGATAGGGCTGACGCTGACAAATGACGAGCCGATATAGGAGGTAACGAGAGATGCCCGGAACACGCAAATTGGGAAAGGCGACGGATCAGCGGCGGGCTATGCTCAGGCAGCAGGTCACCGATTTTCTGGACAACGGCCGAATGGAGACAACGGTGGCGCGCGCTAAAGAGATAGCGCCGATCGCCGAGCGCATGATAAGCCTCGGCAAAAAGAACACGCTCGCCTCGCGCCGCCGCGCGCTGAGTTTCATCACGCGCGAGGACGTGGTGACAAAGGTCTTCGCGACCACCGCGCCCGGCTATTCCGAACGAAACGGCGGTTACACGCGCCTGACGCGCATAGGTCCCCGCCGCGGAGATTCCGCCGAGATGGCGATAATCGAGCTGGTGTA
>JAISBX010000019.1 GCA_031265965.1 Oscillospiraceae bacterium
CCGGACGCGCAGTGCGATCTGGACTACGTGCCCGTGACGCAGCGGCGCGCCGAGGTTGGGCTCGCGCTGTCGCTGTCGCTGGGCTTCGGCGGGCACAACGTATGTCTGGCGTTCAAAAAAGTATAAGGGATAGGCTTTATGGATAAAAGTGACATAAGGGAGCTCGCGGAGCTCATGCTGGAGCTGGAGCTGAAATCGATCGAGTACACGGACGCGGACGGCGCCGGAGTGAGGCTGACGCGCGATACGCGGGCTCCGCGCGGCGCGCGTACCGGACGGGAACGGCGGCGCGAGGGCGCCGGGGACGCGCGGGAGCCCGGGGAGGCGGAACGTGACGGCGTGGTCACTGTACCCTCGCCGATGGTGGGCATATTCTACTGCGCGCCCGGAGAGGGACAAAAGCCGTACGTCACGCTCGGAGACGCGGTGCGCGAGGGCGATGTGCTGTGTATCATCGAGGCGATGAAGATGATGAACGAGATAACGGCCGAGCGGGACGGCGTCATAGTAGAGATATGCGCGTCAAACAAGCAGACGGTGGACTACGGACATCCGCTGTTCAGGCTCAGGCCAAACTGATTTATCCGGGGGTTCGCATGGACAGGACGCAGATAATGGATATACTTCCGCACAGGGACTCGATGCTCTTGCTCGACGGTGCCGAGCGGGACGGGGACACGGCGCGCGGGACATATAATGTGCGGGGCGGCGAGTGGTTCCTCGACGGGCATTTTCCGGGCGATCCCGTCGTGCCGGGCGTCGTGCTGTGCGAGATCATGGCGCAGTCCGTGTGCGTGCTGCTGGAGGGGCGGATGAGCGGGAAAACGCCTTACCTCACCGGTATAGACGGCGCGCGCTTCAAGTCCGCCGCGAGGCCGGGGGACGTCATACGGACGCGGTGCGTAATAACAAAGCAGCGCCCGCCCTTCTATTTCGCGAAGGGCGAGGCGTACATCGGCGAAAAGCTGTGCGCGAAGGCGGATTTTTCATTTTATGTTCTCTAAAATTCTCATAGCCAACAGGGGAGAGGTGGCGGTGCGCGTCATCAGGGCCTGCAAAGAGATGGGCATCTCCACCGTGGCGGTGTACTCCAAGGCCGACGAGGCGGCGCTTCACGTCGCGCTGGCGGACCAGAGCATATGTATAGGCGAGCCGGCGGCGTCGGACAGCTACCTCAACGCGGGCAGGATAGTTTCGGCGGCGCTCGTCACGAAGGCGCAGGCGATACACCCCGGTTACGGGTTCCTCTCGGAAAACGCGGAGTTTGCCGGGCTGTGCGCGCAAAACGGAATAGAGTTCATAGGGCCGCCGGCCGCCGTCATAGCGCGTATGGGCGACAAGGACGAGGCGAGGCGCATAATGCGGGAGGCGGGCGTGCCAGTGATCCCCGGTACGGACGTTCTGCCGGACGCCGGGGCCGCCGCGCGCGCGGCGGAGGAGCTCGGGTACCCGGTGATGATAAAGGCGCGCTCCGGCGGGGGCGGCAGAGGGATCAGGGCGGTGAACGGCCCGGACGAGCTGGAGAGCGCGTTTTTAACGGCCTCGCGGGAGGCGGGCGAGGCGTTCGGGGACGGCGCCGTGTATCTGGAGAAGCGGATATACCCCGCGCGGCACGTCGAGGTACAGATACTTGCGGACGAGGACCGCAATACGGTGTGCCTGTTTGAGCGAGAGTGCTCTATGCAGAAAAACAACCAGAAGACTATCGAGGAGTCGCCGTCGCCCGCCGTCACGCCGGAGCTGCGCGGGCGCCTCGCGGAGACTGCCGTGGCGGCGGCGCGCGCCGTTGGGTATCGCAACGCCGGGACGGTCGAGTTTTTACTGGATGGGGACGGCAGGTTCTATTTTATGGAGATGAACGTGCGCCTTCAGGTGGAGCACGCCGTCACGGAGCAGGTCACGGGCATAGATATTGTCAAGTGGCAGATACGCGTGGCGGCGGGCGTGCCGCTGAACTTCACGCAGGAGGGCGTGGCGCTGAACGGGCACTCTATAGAGTGCCGGATAAACGCGGCGTCGGTGGGGAACGTGACGTTCCTGCACGTGCCCGGCGGCCCGAAGGTGCGGTTCGACAGCGCGCTGTGGACGGGCTGCGCCGTCACGCCGTACTACGACCCGCTGCTGGGCAAGGTCATAGTACACGCCGGTACGCGCGAGGAGGCGATACGCAAGATGTACGCCGCGCTTTGCGAGCTCGTCGTCGAGGGCGTACCGAGCGATATAGACGACAGGATAGAATCGCTCACAAGCGCCGGCTTCACGCGCGGCGAGTATTTTGTGAACTGAGATCGAGAGGAGTGACAGGGGAATATGCCGATTTCGCCTCTGTTCAGAAAACCCAAGAACGAACTGGAAAAGGGCGGCAGACACCACCCGGCGCACCATGACGAGGCCGACGCGGAGATCGCCGAGACGTGCCCGGAGTGCGGGCACGACAACCCCGTAAGCGAGCTGTGGGACAATTTATACGTGTGCCGCTGCGGGTATAATTTCAGAATGACGGCAAGACAGCGCATAGCCTTTATGACGGATGAGAACAGCTTCGAGGAGCTGTTCGGCGATGTCGGGAGTGCGGATTTTCTCGGCTTCCCCGGCTATAGCGACAAGCTGGAGAGCATGAAGAAAAGCACGCGCGAGTCCGAGGCCGTCGTGTGCGGGCAGGCGGAGATCGGAGGCTCCGCGTGCGGAGTTTTTGTGATGGAGCCGTACTTTATGATGGGCAGCATGGGCTCGGCGGTTGGGGAGCGGATAACGCGCCTTTTCGAGCACGCGGCGGAGCGCTCGCTTCCCGTCGTGGGCTGTACCGTGTCGGGCGGGGCGCGTATGCAGGAGGGAATACTGTCTCTCATGCAGATGGCTAAGACGTGCGGCGCCGTAAAGCGGCACGGCGAGGGCGGAAACCTCTATCTCACCGTGCTCACAAACCCGACGACGGGTGGCGTCACGGCCAGCTTCGCGATGTCGGGCGACATAATAATAGCCGAGCCCGGCGCCACGGTCGGTTTCGCGGGCGCGCGGCTCGTAGAGCAGACAGTGCGAAAGAAGCTGCCTCCGGGCTTCCAGAAGGCGGAGGAGCTCATGGAGCACGGCTTCGCGGACATGATAGTGCGCCGTTCGCGGCAGCGGCAGGTCATATCGCGTCTGCTGGAGATGCACGCCGGGCGAAAGGGATGGTCATAATTATGAAGACGGAGCGGGGCACGGCTTACGAGCGCGTGCGCGCGGCGAGGTCGAAGGACCGCTGCACGGGCATCGACTTCGTGTATAATATTTTTACGGACTTCATCGAGCTGCACGGGGACAGGCGCTTCGCGGACGACCCGGCGGTGATCGGAGGGCTCGGGTACCTCGGCGATACGCCCGTCACGGTAATAGCGACGGAGCGCGGGCACGACACAAAGAGCCGGCTGCGCCGCAATTTCGGGGCGCCGAACCCGGAGGGGTACCGCAAGGCGCTCAGGCTTATGAAGCAGGCTGAGAAGTTCGGGCGCCCCGTCGTGTGCTTCGTGGATACGTCGGGCGCGTTCTGCGGCATAGGTGCGGAGGAGCGCGGGCAGGGCCAGGCTATCGCCGAGAACATATCGGAGATGTCGGCGCTGCGCACGCCAATACTGTCGGTGCTGATAGGCGAGGGGGGGAGCGGAGGCGCGCTCGCGCTCGCCGTGGCCGACGAGGTGTGGATGCTGGAAAACGCTATCTACTCGGTAATATCGCCCGAGAGCTGCGCGAATATCCTCTGGAAGGACACCGGAAAGGCGGAGGAGGCCGCGGAGAGCCTTAAGCTGACGGCGCGGGACGCGCACAGGCTGGGCGTGGTGGAGCGCGTCGTAGTAGAGCGGGGAAGAAATTCCGATCAGCTTTTCGCGGCGCTGCGCGGCGATATCGCACGCTGGTATGACGCGGCGGCGAAGACCCCGCCCGGAGAACTGACGGCCGCGCGGTACGACCGTTTCCGGAAGCTTGGAATAACGACTGTGAGAGGGGAGTGACGGAGCCGATGCCGGAGGTACACGACGCGAAGATACGCGCTCTTGTGGACAATATCGTTCACAGCTACCGCGAGGAGGAGACGCTGATAAAGCTCGACGACAAGGACAGGATCAGCAAGGCGGAGGTCGTCGCGATACTCGAACGTCTCAGCAGCCTCGTCTTTGCCGGGTTTTTCAGCCAGAAGCCGCTGCGCGAGGATTCGCTGGACTACCACGTTGGCGAGGCGCTCGAGGGCATAATTTACAGTCTGGAAAAGCAGATAAAGCGCGCTCTGCCGTACAGAAAAAAACACATGGGCGACGGTCGGGACGCGATTGAGCTGACGTACGCGTTTCTGGAGCGGCTGCCGGATATACGCTCCGTTCTGGCGACGGACGTGGACGCGGCGTTCGACGGGGATCCCGCCGCCTACAGCAAGGAGGAGGTCATACTCTCGTACCCCGGCCTTTACGCCATAATGGTCAGCCGCCTCGCGCACGAGCTGTTCGTCCTCGACGTGCCGCTGATGCCGCGCATGATGTGCGAGCACGCGCACAGCCTCACGGGCATAGAGATACACCCCGGCGCAACGATAGGGCACCACTTTTTTATAGACCACGGCACGGGCATCGTCATAGGCGAGACGACGGAAATTGGAAATTTTGTAAAAATATACCAAGGAGTCACACTGGGGGCGCTCTCCACGCGCGGCGGTCAGCTCATGTCGGGCGTAAAGAGGCACCCGACCATAGAGAGCCACGTCACGATATATTCGGGCGCGTCGATACTGGGCGGTTCCACCGTCATAGGCGAGGGCGTTGTGATAGGCGCGAACGCGTTCATAACAAAGACTGTGCAGGGCAAGACGAGCGTGCGCGTCAGCGACACCGAGCGGCAGTACAAGCAAGACAGGGAAAAATACGAGCTCGAGCTCCCGACGGACGAGAATTGGGACTATAGTATATGAGGTAACAGATGTAGTCTTTTTGATGTTTCGGTGTACTACCGCGTGACCATCTCCGCGCAGAGCGCGAAAAACTCCTCGCGCGTAAACAGCGCGTTCAGGACGGCGGGGATGCTGTTCGGGGACAGGCGCTCCGGGAGGTCTAGCCGGGA
>JAISBX010000068.1 GCA_031265965.1 Oscillospiraceae bacterium
ACGATACTCAACGGGCTGTATAAGTTCCAGATAGAGTCCTACTGGTCATATATCATACAGGGCATGATCATAATCGCCGCGACGGCATTCGACGCGCTGTTCGCGCGGCTCTCGCACGCGCTTCGCGAGCGCCGCGCGTTGCGTTCGCCTATGAGAGGGGGCTCGGGCGCGACATGAGGTTTCCACTGAAGAAGGCGGCGGACGGGCCTGTTCCCGCCGCCGCGCCCGATTTCGAGAACAGGGCGGGGCAGACGCTCCTGCGCACGCGCGGCGTCAACAAGCAGTTCAACGGCATACCCGTGCTCATCGACGCGGCGCTCGAAGTCAATTACGGCGAGGTCCACGCGCTCATGGGCGAGAACGGCGCGGGCAAGAGCACCATTATAAAGATAATCACCGGCGTCTACTCAAAGGACTCGGGCGACATCCTCATCGACGGCGAGACAGTCGCGATAAACGACCGGCACGACGCCCGCCGCGCCGGCATCTCTGTCATATATCAGGAGCTCTCGCTCGTCCCGGCGCTCACGGTGGCCGAGAACATATTTCTGGGGCAGGAACCGGGCGCCTACGGCGTCACCGGCAGGAGGGAGATGCGCGAGCGTGTACAGGCGCTGATAGACAGGTACGGGTTTTCCATAGACCCCGACGCCGTCGTCGATTCGCTCGGCATGGCGCAGCGCCAGATGGTGGAGATACTCAAGGCGCTGTCCACAGACGCGAAGCTGGTCATAATGGACGAACCCACGTCGTCGCTGAGCAACGCCGAATCGGAGCGGCTGTTTGAGACCATCGGCGCGCTGCGCGCCCGCGGCGTGGGCATTTTGTACGTGTCGCACCGCTTAGAGGAGGTGTATAGGCTCGCCGACAGGCTCACCGTAATGCGCGGCGGCGAGATAGTGGGCGTTCTGGAGCGCGGCGAGATAGTGCCCAAGACCGTCACCACTATGATGATAGGCCACGAGATACGCGACGCGCACGCGCGGCACGAATACACCGTCTTCGAGGACAATGTGCTGGAGGCTTCGCACTTGAGCTACGGAAAGCTCCTGCGCGACGTGAGCTTCAAGGCGTACGGCGGCGAGATACTCGGCATAGGCGGCTTGGTGGGCTCCGGCAGGACGGAGCTCGTCAAGTGCGTATACGGCGCGCTGCGCCGCACGGGCGGAGATGTGACGCTCGGGGGCAAGAGCGTGTCGCGCTCCATAGCGCGCAACATAAAAAACGGTTTCGGCCTCGTGCCGGAGGACAGGCGCGAGGAGGGCTTTTTCCCCGTGCTGTCCATAGGCAGGAACATAGCCATCGCCAGCCACGACAAGCTCTCGCGCGCCGGTATCATGAACCCCGGCGCGGAGACGCGCTGGGCCGTAGACGCGATACGCGGCTACGATATCCGCCCCGGCGACAGGGCGTACCCCGTGGCCAACCTCTCCGGCGGGAACCAGCAGAAGGTCGTGCTAGGCAGATGGCTGGCGCGCGAGCCCCGCGTGCTGCTGCTCGACGAGCCCACCGTGGGCGTTGACGTCGGCGTGCGCGCGGAGCTGTACGAGTACATCCGCTACCTCGCCTCGCGCGGTTCCATAATAATTATGGTGTCGTCCGATTTGTTCGAGCTTACGCACATATCGGACCGCATACTCGTCATGCACGGCGGCGTGTTCTTCGAGGAGTTTACAAACGAGACGGCGACGCAGGCGGCCGTGCTGCTCGCGGCGTCCGGCCAGCACACTGACGAGGGGGTGCATCTGGCGTGAACAGGGTTACGCGGTTTATTGGCGGCGCGTGGTTCCAGCGCGCCGTTATACTCATAATAATGTGCGTCGTCATGCTCTTTTTCGAGCGTAAGTTCTTCACGGGCTCAAACGCCTCCAGTATCCTGTTCGCCATATCCATCTACGGCGTGATGGCGTGCGGTATGCTGTTCGTCGTGCTGCTCGGCGGCCTCGATCTGTCTGTGGGCTCTATGGCGGCCGTCTCCGCGTGCATCGTCGCGCAGATCACGCTGGGCTCCGGGTACACCGTCGCGGGACTGCTCACGGGCATAGCGGCATCGCTGGGCTTCTCTCTCGTTGTCGGCGCCGTACACGGGCTGTGCGTGACGTATATGAAGATGCCGTCGTTCGTCGTGACGCTGTCCACGAAGTACATACTGTACGGCTTGGCACCCGTGATAACCGGCGGGTCGTTCATATACTACCCGCAGGAGATGGCCACAAACACGGCCGTGCGCGTCATCTACAGCTTCGGGAACGCGCGCCCCGCCGGCGTGCCGATGCCCGTTATCTTCTTCGTCGCCGTCATCGCCGTATCCGGCTTTGTGCTCGCCGCCACGACGTACGGGCGCAGGCTGTACGCCATAGGCGGCAACGCCACGGCGTCCGTCCTCGTGGGGATACGCGTCCGGCGCGACACAGTGGCGGCGTACATGGCGTCGAGCTTGCTCGCGGCGCTCGCGGGCATAGTGCTCTCGTCCGTCAACATGCAGGCGGGCCAGACGACGGCGCAGGGCTACGAGGGCAGCGTGCTCATGGCGATGATAGTGGGCGGCATAAATCTCGGCGGAGGGGAGGGCGACGTGCCGGGCGCCATATTCGGCGCGCTGTTCGCGGGTCTCATAGGCAACGTGATGACGCTGCTGAGCGTGCCGTCCGACTTCCAAAAAGCCGTCCAAGGCGCTATAATATTGGCGGCCGTCTGCCTAAACGCCGTATCCGGCAAACGGCGCGCGCATAAATAATAATATGGGAACAATGGAAAGGAAAGGGAACAAAAATGAGCAGACATCCGTATCTAATAGACCTCAATAATCCGAACGACTGGCTGTACCCGATCCAGCTCAAGAACCCCGACGGCGGCGTTGGGGAGGATCAGCGCACCATTTTTATGCCGGAGGGGAAAGACAGGCTCTTCTGCGTTACCGATTCCGTAATGCACGCGTCGCCCGACCGGGAACACCTGATGTTCCACGAGCACACGGTGGGCTGGGAGGTGTTCTTCGTTGACAGCGGGGGCATGGACATCTACATGAACGGCAAGGTGGCGTACATCGAGCCGGGCAGCATACTGTTCATACAGCCGTACGAAGCGCACGGCATGTTTTTCCGCGCCGACGTGAAGTACCGCGGTTTCTTTCACCACCTGTCAAACAGCGACAACTCGACCACGCTCGGTATGCTGCGCGCGCGCGACCCTGATTTTATGGACGACCCGGAATTCCCGAAGGAGCTTTTCATGCATGGCGACTTCGGCTTGCGCGAGCCGCCGGTGGACTTCGCGGAGGTCGTGCCGGAGCGGCACCCGAACATACGCCACAGGAGCAGGCCCATGGCGGCTTATGAGCTCGATGGCGTCACAATGAAGATGATCACCGCGCGTTGGGAGAACGGCGGCTCGCTCGAGATGTGGTGCGCGGAGATGAAAAAAGGCTTTTGGGCGCAGTGGGACCCGTACCCGACGGCGCGCGAAATGTACTACATAACCTCCGGAGAGGTCAAATTCAAGGTGATGGACGAGGAATTCGTCGCAAAAGCGGAAAACATCGTGAATATCCCGCGCTGCGCATCGCACAGCCTCGAGGCGCTGACGGACGCGGTCGTGTACGATATGGGCGGACTGCCGCGCTGGTACGCATTCTTGCAGGACCGAGCGTCCGTCAAAAAACTCGAGCCGGAGCGCTGGGCGAAACCGGAGACGGTGGCGGAGCTGAAGAAAAAGTTCGGAATACAAGTCAAGGCGTACGGCATAAAATAGGCGAAACGGGAGGGGCTGCCATGTTTGAGATAAAGTATCCGCATCTTTTCTCCCCGGTCCGGATCGGGGACGTCACTTTCCGCAACAGGATTTTCGCTTCGCCCACGGGATATCAGGACATAACGGCTCGCGGCCATCTCACGCCCGAGGGCTTTGCGTATTACGAGCGGAAAGCGGCGGGCGGCGCCGCTTCCGTCTGCGTCGGGGAATGCGTCGTGGACAGCGAATACGGCGCCGGGGCCGAGTACCATATCCTAATGGACGACCCGCTCGCCATGCACTCGCTCAACCGCCTGACCGACGCGGTGACGAAGCACGGGGCGGTAGCCTCCGCGGAGCTGCAGCACTGGGGGATGCAGGCGAACATCCGCAACGACAAGCCCGCCTACGGGCCGTCCGAGGGGATGGCGCACGGGAAGCAGGTCACGCCGCTCAGCGAGGAGATGATAGAGGGGATCATCGCAAAATTCGCGTCCGCGGCCTCGTTTGCCAAGAGGTGCGGCTTCGGTATGATCACGCTGCACGGGGCGCACGGCTGGCTGATCGCGCAGTTCCTCTCGTCAAAAACAAATTTCCGCAAGGACAAATGGGGCGGCGGGGTCGAGAACCGCGCCCGATTCGCCATAGCCATAGCGGACGCCATCCACAAGGAGTGCGGCCCCCGTTTCCCTGTAGAGATCAGGCTGTCCGGCGATGAGTGCTATGCCGAAGGATACGACCTTGGCGAGGGGCTGGCGATCGCGCAGCAGCTTGACGGGCACTTCGACCTGCTGCATATTTCGGCGGGGGCCCACGAGGTGCCCGAGGTTTTCACTATAATGACGCCGAGCATGTTTCTGGAGGACGGCTGCAACGTGCGTTTCGCCGCGGAAGTGAAAAAGCGCGTCAAGACCCCTGTCGCGGCGGTCGGCGCGCTGTCCGACCCGGCGCTCATGGAGGAGATAATCGCGTCGGGGAAAGCCGACATCGTCGAAGTGGCGCGCGGGCTGATAGCGGACCCCGATCTGCCAAACAAAGCGCGTGAGGGGCGCGGCGCAGAGATAAGGACGTGTATGCGCTGTATGACGTGCTTTTCAAGCCTGCTCTCAAAAGGACAGTTTTTTTGCTCGATAAACCCAAAGGCGGGCAGGGATCTCGAGTGCAAATATACGCTTCCGCCCGCCGAGAAAAAAAGGGTGCTTGTGGCCGGGGGCGGGATCGCCGGTATGCAGGCGGCTATCACCTGCGCGTCACGCGGGCACGAGGTCGTCCTATGCGAAAAAACAGATCGGCTCGGCGGGGCCATTCTCTGCGAGGAGACCGTCCCGTTCAAGAAGAATCTCGCGAAATACATCGAATTCCAGAGGCGCAGGGTAGAAACGCTGCCTATCGACTTGCGCATGAACACGGCCGTCACGGCCCGTTACGCCGGCGAGCTCGCGCCCGATGTGATCATTGCCGCGCTGGGTGCGCGGGCCGTGCGCCCGGATATCCCGGGGATAGGCGGAACTAACGTGTATTCAGCGGAGGAGATATATAGCTCCCCCGGGCTGGCGGGGGAGAGCGTCGTAATCCTCGGAGCGGGCCTAGTGGGAACGGAGCTCGGCATATACCTCGCCGGACTCAACAAAAAGGTGCGGATACTTGAAGCTGCGCCCGGCATCAGCGACGGCGGAAACTTTTTGCACGTGCTCGGAGTGAACGTGCAGATAGACCGGCTCGGCATAGAGCTCCACTTCAATACAAAAGCTGTTTCCATCCTTGACGGCGCCGTAACGGGGGAGACGGAGACGGGGACGGCCACGTTCCCGGCCGACACCGTGGTATACGCCGTAGGGCGGGCGCCGCTCGGCGAGGAGGCCGACGCGCTGCGGTCCTTGGCGCCGCGCTTCTACCAGATCGGCGACTGTACGGCGCCCGGAACGATCGCTCGCGCCACCTCCGCGGCATACGCCATCGCAAACGACGTGGGTCGCTTTTGAGCGACGTTTGCTCATTGCCAATATCCAAATGACAGAAAGGTCTTTATAAAACATGCAGACACACAAGTTCCCAAAATTGTTCGAGCCTATAAGCTTGGGCGGGGCGTTTTTCCGGAACCGGATATTCTCGTCGCCGCAGGATACGTACAGGCTCACGGCGGAAAATTTCCTCAACGACGACGCGACGGCGTTCTATGAGGTAAAGGCGCTCGGGGGCTTCGCCTCCGTGTGTCTGGGCGACCTCATGGTCGATTCGCTCGCGGGGCACTCGCACCCGTTCCAGTTGCGCGGCGACGACGTGAAGGGGCGCGTGAGCCTCACTAAAACGCTCAACGCCATAACGCGCCACGGCGCCGTCGCGGCTGTGGAGCTCAACCACGCGGGCGGCAACGGCGGCGTCCTGTATGAGCTCGCGGGCGCCCCGTATGGGGTTAGTGGCATCAAACTTGACGGCGCGCAAGAGGGATTCATATACGGCGTGAGCGACGGGGAGCGCGAGGGCGTGCCCGTGCGGGAGATGCCGCAGGAGTGGATAGAGAGGCTCATCAAGTGCTATGCCGAAGCCGCGGCGTTCTCCAAGAAGTGCGGCGCCGGCATGATAACGCTCCACGGGGGCCACGGCTGGCTGCTGGCGCAGTTCATGTCGCGCGCCGCCAACCGCAGGCGCGACGACTGGGGCGGCGCGCTGAGAAACCGTATGCGCTTCCCGCTCGCCGTGATAAAGGCGGTGCGCGCCGCCGTCGGCCCCGCTGTGCCGATAGAGATACGCATATCCGGCGCGGAGCACATACCCGGCGGGTACGACATCGACGAGGGCGTTAGGATAGCCAAGGCGCTCGATGGGCGCGTAGACCTCATACACGTGTCCGCCGGGCACCACGAGAACGACGCGGCCTCCATGATAACGCACCCCACAATGTTCCTGCCCGACGGCGTGAACGTAAAATACGCGGCCGCCGTGAAAAAGAGCGTGAAGACGCCCGTGGC
>JAISBX010000077.1 GCA_031265965.1 Oscillospiraceae bacterium
TGTTAATTGTCCTATACGCCCAGTATCATCGCCGCTATCGGGATCCAGATGGCGGATATCGCTATCATGCAGACCTGGATAGGGCCGCTGACCTTTGGCATGTCGAACATGCCGTAGGAACCTGTGGCGAAGGTCATGAGCGGCACTGTGTCGAGCGGGAGAAGATAGCAGTTGGCGGCTATGAGGCCGAGCGTTATCATCAGTATGTACGGGCTTACGCCCGCGACCTGCGCGAAGCCGACTAGCGGCGCGGCGAGCATCGTCACGAGCGCCGGCGCCACGGGGATCGGGATGAGCAATATGAACGTTATGAGCGCTATGAGCGCGACGGCTAGGAACGCCGGGGCGGAGAAGCTCGACGGGAACACCACCTGCGCTATCCACTCGTTGAGCCCGGACGCGCGTATCACGGCGCCCAGCGAGATCATAGTGCCCATGAGGAAGAACGCCTCCCAGCTCACGCAATTCTTAAAGCGGTCCCATGTGAGTATCTCGAAGCCGGGGACGAAGAACAGCGCGAGCCCGATCAGCGCGACCACCGTCACGTTGAACACCGGGAACCACGACGAGAGTATCCACAGCGCTATCATGGTTATAACGATTGCAAGGACGTATATCTCCTTTTTGCCTAAGGGCTCCTTCACGGCGACCTCGGCGATATACCGCTGGATCTTCTCTCTGGAGATGGCCGCCGGTTTCATGATCTTGATGCAGAAGAACCACGCCAGAGGCAGCGTCGCCGCCGCGAGCGGTATCCCGAACAGCATCCAATCGACGAATTTGACGCGCACCCCGGGGACAAGGGACTCGAGCTGGCTTATGGCGAGCATATTGATGGACGAGCCCGCCGGCGTTATCATGCCGCCTATCATCGAGGCGATGGGCAGCGCTATCATATAGCACCTCGCCGTGCGTTTGCGCTCCTCCTTGTCCTCATATATATCGAGGAAGTTTGTGATTATCGGTATGAACACGGCCGCCGCCGCGACGTTCGATATGACCGACGACAGCAGCGCCACGCAGAGCATTATCGCAAAGAGGAGCATATTTATGTTTTTGCCGAACATGGACATCAGCCGCAGCAACAGCCGCTTAGAGAGCGGCAAAACCGTGAGTGTCTCCGATATTCCAAACGACGCGAGCACAAAAAACAGCGTGGCGTTCGTGTATCCCGACAGCGCGGCGGGCACCGACGTGCTGCCATTCTCGCCGGGCGCGCAGTTGAACAGCACCATCAAAGTGACGGTGAGCAGGCACGTGACAGCGATAGGGAACACCTCCGTCACGAGCAGCACTATCACCGCCAGCAGCAGCCCCAGCGTATTCCGCGCCGCCACAGGCAGCAGCTCCGTCGGCTGTATAAAAAACGTGCCGACCAAAATAACGACCGCCAAAACGATCCCTATTTTCTGTAATTTTCTCATCTGTACATTCCTCCGTTTATGTTTATGACAGCGCCTGTGATGAAACCCGCGTCTTCTGAGGCTAAGTACGACACGAGCGACGCCACTTCCTCGGGCTTGCCGACGCGGTGTAGGACTATGGCGGCTATGTTGGCGTCGTAGGCCTCTTTCGGCATGGCGGCCGTCATGTCGCTGTCGATGAGGCCGGGCGACACGGCGTTGACCGAGATGTTTTTGGAGCCGAGCTCGATTGCCAGCGTCTTCGTCAGCCCGATTATGCCCGCTTTTGCCGCCGAATAGTTAGTCTGCCCAAAGTTGCCCATCTGCCCGGACATCGACGTGATGTTTATGACCCTGCCCCATCCGGCCTCGCGCATATACTTCGCCGCCGCGCGCGTAACGAGGAACACCGATTTGAGATCCGTGTCGATGACGGCGTCCCAGTTCTCCTCCGTCATCTTCATGAGCGACTTGTCGCGCGTTATGCCCGCGTTGTTGACGAGAATATCTATGCCGCCCAATTCGTCGACCGCCCTCTTGACCATAGTCTCGACGTCCGCCGCGTCCGTGACGTTGCAGGCGATAGGCAGCACCGTGCCGCCCGTCTGCGCGCGCAGCTCCTCCGCCGCTTTTTCGACGCCCGCCTGAGTGGTCGCCGATATGACCACCTTCGCGCCGTCCTCGAGCAGCCTGCGCGCCATAGCGCGCCCCAGCCCGCGCGCGGACCCTGTCACAATAGCTGTTTTGCCGTCATGCAATCCCATGTGTGATCTCCTTTCAAACGAGGGCTGTTAAAATTGTATTGAGCTTGTTTTGCGCGCTGTCGGAGCGGGAGGTCGCTATGAAGGGCATCTTTGCGCCCAGTATGGCGCCGGCGGTCTGGAAGCCGGCTAGCAGGCGGATCGCCTTGTCGAGCACGTTGCCCGTGACTAGGTTGGGCACCACCAATATGTCGGCGTGCCCGGCGACGGCGCTGCGCACGCCTTTTGTCGCGGCGGCCTCGCGTGAGAGCGCGAGATCGAGCGACAGGGGCCCGTCCACCACGCAGTCGCGGAGCTCGCCGCGCTCGCACGCCTTTGAGAGCATGGCGGCGTCAACGCACTCCGGCATCGTTGGATTCACGGTCTCCACGGGCGCCAGTATTGCCACTTTTGGCTCCGGTATGCCGAGCTTGTGCGCGAGCGAAACGGCGCTGCGGACTATTTGGAATTTCGCCTCGTAGTCCGGCG